>SLOZ01000203.1 GCA_007132255.1 Limnochordia bacterium
GGGCTAACGCCTCGCTGACCTTATTGTGTTCGCGGACCGACTCGCGAGCTTCAACCGATACCGCCCTTTTGAGGAAGACTGAACATCGCTGGCGAACAGATAGAATTTCTTCCTTGCAATTCGGGCGTTCGCGAGTTATACTCTTATTAGTAACAATTACCATTAAATCAAGGAGGATGTTATTGTCATGGAAAACACCGCAAGTCTGCCACTGCTCGGAGACCAATTTCCCCAGATGAAGGTTAAAACAACGCACGGAGAAATGGTCCTGCCCGACGACTATGCCGGAAAATGGTTTGTTCTATTTAGCCATCCTGGCGACTTCACACCCGTATGTACCACGGAATTCGTCGGGTTCTCGCAGAAAGACGACCAGTTTAAGGAATTAAATACTGAACTTATCGGCCTCTCGGTGGACCAAGTTTTCAGCCACATCAAATGGGTGGAATGGATCAATGAGAATATGGGTGTCAAAGTACCCTTCCCCGTCATTGCCGATGAATTAGGCCGTGTCTCAACCAAATTGGGCATGCTCCATGAGGCCAAGGGCACCAACACTGTCCGTGCCGTGTTCATCGTTGACGATCAAGGTATCCTGCGCTTGATGATGTACTACCCGCAGGAAGTCGGACGCAGCGTTGACGAAGTGCTGCGAGCACTGAAGGCTCTGCAGATCACTGACAAACACAAAGTCGCTGCACCGGAAAACTGGCCTAACAATGACACCTTTGGCGACAAAGTGATTATTCCCCCGGCAGCAACCGAAGAGCAAGTGGAACTGCGGAGAGCTCAAGCAGCCTCTGGTGACATCGAAATGAAAGATTGGTGGTTCGCTTACAGGAAACTCTAGGAATACAGCAACGATCCGAAAAACAGCCCCCACCGCGAGTCCATGGACTCACTGTGGGGGCTGTTTATTTTTGATTGGCATCTTCGCCTAGCACCAACACCTGTGGCCACCAACGACCGACGAGTGCGATCCTAGAACAGACTCGGCACCAATACATGGACTAACAGCAGACCCAGAAGACCAGCACCAAGACCATAGATTAGCAGTGGCACAACGGTCTTGCGAATTACGTCACCTTCACGACCAGATATGCCGGTAACACCAGCGATGGCGGCAACGTTCAAGACCGAGATCAGGTTGCCGATGCCGCCACTGGTACTCTGCAGCGCTACAATAATGGTGCGCGAAAGGCCCAGTTCTTCAGCTGCCTGATACTGCAGAGTGCTGAAGAGAATATTCGATGACGTATTACTCCCCGTCATAAACGCGCCCAACACACCTATCCATGGCGTCACCATAGGCAGAGCGTTCCCAGCCGCCGAAGCTACCACAGTGGACAGGGTGTGAATCATGCTCGACTGTCCGCTAAAGTTCGTTCCGGATTGAATCATGATCTGGGCCATGGATACCGCAACAATCAGTGTCATGGCTGCAGGCAGAACCTGCCTCCCTGTTTTCTTCCACACCTGGACCACTCCATCCAGCGGCACCCGGTGCAGCCAACCTGTCATGATAGCCACGGGCAAAAATGGCAGGAAACCCGGCACATAAAGCGGACGAACTCGAAAGGAAAGTTCGGAGCCGAACAGGTTCGTCATACCGACCGTGAACTGCTGCAGCCAATCGACAATGCCAAGGGCTGGCAGTCTCGTCACGAAAAGAAACGAAGCCACAGCCAGATAAGGGAGCCATCCCATCCATACCGGCATATTCTTTTGGGGTTCCGTGCGCACCAAACGTTCTTGGCTGAGGCCACCCCGCCAAACGTCATCCCAAAGAGCAACATCAGGGAACTCCCAAACATTTCGCGGCATAAGGATTCCGCGCTGGGCCATGAAAAGTCCCAGACCCAAACAAACAAGGCCTGTGGTGATCGCTGGCAATTCGCCGCCAAAGAACCGCGCCATCACCATTGTGGTTCCTCCCGCTGCGAGCCCCAAGACCAATGCAAACGGCAGAATCTCCACGGTTCCGCGCAGGGCCTGCCTGCCCCGGCCTTGGCCGGCTTTCCCGAACCAATAGAGCATGAAGAATACAGCCAGGCTGCCCCAGAGAACATAGGCCGATCCCGTGAAGACACCCACCCAGCGAACGACTCCATCCATGAATTCTTGTTCCATTCCTCCAGGAAGCACATCGACGATAACCGAACCCACACCATGAAGGGTTGGAATACCGGCAACGCCGAAGGGAGGATTAGGAGCGTTGAACCAAAGGCTAAACACAGCCGCCGCCAGTGGCGGAAACCCCAGGCCAATCATGAGGGGCGCCACCAATGCTGCGGGTGTCCCGAATCCGGCGACACCCTCGATAATCGTGATCACGCCATACCCCAAAAGGAGCAGCTGGACTCGCCGATCGCGATGAATCGTTGTGAAGTGCCAGCGAATGGTACCCAAAGCTCCACTGCGTTCGAGATACCCCATCAACAATATGGCTCCGAAAATCGTTATGATGATCTCCGAAGCCTGAAGCCCGCCATAGACTACCGTTGTTCCCCACCACGCAAAATCCATTCGCCAAACGAACAATCCCAACAAACTGGCCACGATCCAGCCAAACCCCATGGATATGATGGCTTTCTTGCGAAGGACAACCAAAAATGTAAAAGCTACTGCAATCGGCAGAATACTTAGGAGTACCCAAATTGAGATAGCCATCACCCCGTCTGTAGGAAACTATGTTGCGTTTGGATAATCTAGCACGTGGTTACCGGGATTTAATGTTTAGGTGCGATTGCTTAGAGTGAAAGATTCACTCGCGCTCGTGCCTGGTTTGGTTGCTTCTGAGTTTAAAAACTCCAGGCTGGCCTTCTGGCGAGTTGACCCGTCGACACAAATACCGCTGCAAAACAAATCGCTCCGGCTTGCAGTGGTCCACAAGACCAACTCCAGGGTAGTTAAACCATCACGTTCGAGGATCCCGGACGGGAGCAAGAGCAATAGCCCACTCTGCGTGGCCCAAGGTGCCCAATCTTGCATGGTACACGTCCACGCGAGGAGTTCTTCAGTTAAACTCCTTGATCAGGGACAGATCGCCCGTTTTCGCTGCCAGCAGGATCGGTTCCATATATTCATCAACCAAACTTGCATTGAGTGGGATCGGCATATTTTTCAGTTTCATTTCCAATTGAGGATTCTTAGCTGCCGCCAAGGCACGATCAATGTGCACTTCCGAAAAAGACGGGAGCTCAGTTAACGTCGTTGGGACGCCAATACTCCGGTAAAAACTTCGCAGCCCTTCTGCGACCACGGTTCCCAACTCACGACCCGTGCGGTTCAACACACCACTTTCCATGAATCCTGCTTCAGCAAGCAATTGACCGACTATGCGTAACTGTGGCTGCACAGCAGGAGCAAAAAAGACGGTGTAATAGGGATTCATCAAACCGCAAGCACGTCCATGACTGGTAACGTCGATTAACGAGAAACTAGTCAAGTGCGCTCCGTTGGTTCCACCAACCATAATTGCGTAGCCACCCAAATCCGTCGCCAAGCCCAACGCTTCGCGAGCCTCCAAATCATCGGGATTGTCGAGAGCCAACTTTGTGTACTTCAGGATTAACCCCAAAGCCACTTCCACAATTTCGCTGCAGCGATCATATTCCTCGTCAGAAACCCCATAAAACACTTCCAAACAATGAGACAAGCCGTCAATGGCTCCATCGGCGGTCAAGTCCCCGGGCATACTGGTGGTAACGTCGTAGTCAAACACTGCCTTTGGAGGCACAATCGCTTCATCGACGATTAGTTTCTTTTGACCGGCTACCGGATCCGTTACGTTGGAATATTTTGTTAAGTGTGCCGCCGAACTAGAAGCTGTCTGAATAGCAATTAACGGCAGCAAGTTTTTACCAGTCTTGTTCATGGTGTCGGTTACGCATCCAGTTCCAAAATAGGTTTCGACCTCTGGCGAGAATTCGCCTAGACTGGCCAAGACATTGGCTGCTTTCGCCGCGTCAATGCCACTGCCACCACCCATAACCACGATGCAGTCCGGTCGGTAATGAAGAATATACCCCTGCAGCCGATACACGTCTTCACGTGGAGCATTGGGCTGTGCGCCGGGTACAACCCGTTCTCCCGCTAGTTTAACGTTGTGTTTTTGCAGGGAAGCCATAACTTTATCATGGAAGGCATCACCACGATTGGAGATAAAAAGCGCTCGCTGCCCATAGGCCGCTGCCATGTTACCAACTGCATCGATAGTGTCGAGGCCAAAGGCGTACGAACCGCCCTTGAAGTCCTCCAACAATGCTACTGCTCGTTCTTGAAGTTTCACGATTGATTCCTCCTAAATAACCAACGTACGAATGTCAACAAGCACTTGCGAGCAGAACCTCTACGGTTAGATCTTCTTCAGTGGGATTGGTTATCCTGTGCGCATCAGAAAAACAAACATCCTGAGCAAACGTTAAGGCCCGGATGCAATTTGCACGTTTGCAGGTTGTACCATTCTCACGAAGACGTGCCAACTGTTTAAGGGCTCAAAGCGTCTCAAGCGAGATCGAAGGCGAGGATCCGTGCTTCGCTTACCAGCAACGTTGGGTTCTAGACGTACTCCATTGGAAGGACAACAGGTCCATTGACTCCAACTTAACTCTGAACCTAGACCAATCACCACGTCCTTCTCGTTGTCAAAGGTCCATCTACATACACATAGTATAGAGGCTTCCCACGATCGCACCGGATGTATCCAGCAAAACCGGCCATCGTTACCGGCACTGAAGAGCCGTCAACTAGAGAAGCCGGTTCCGTCTCGAAGCCTAGGGCGACGAATGATAGACCCGGGTCAGACTACTGAAGTCTGACCCGGGTCGTTTATGGCCTGCACCATGAAGTTCTGATCCTTCTGAGGTTACCCAGGGGCCAGCGACGGCCTAGCGGATTGCTGCCAAATAACTTGGCTTTACCAACCGCGGCTGTAGGCATCGACACAATCAACGCAGAGTTGACGGCCATTTTGCAGTCGGATAAAGGGCTCAGCCGCCCCTTCCCCACAGTTCTCACAGTTCACTGTTCTAAATAGGCGTGCTTGCTCGGGAACGTCATAGGTAGGATCTTTGACTTCGAAAAGCGCAACGGGATCTGCCTCCACAATGGCCTTCATCTTTGCCTCCCGTTCCTCGGGCAAATCTGTAGGTTTCCAAACCAGACGAACAGCTTCCCCTGTTCTTCGGACAAAAAACGAAAACGCCTGTTTGCCCCTGGGTCGAAAGATCAAATTGCCTTTACCCATCGTACACCCAGTCAAGTACTGCACAGCGTCCACGCCGCAGGCATCGTTTTCGGTAATGCAGACCAACTCTTCATCTGCAGCCGAACCAAAACCGAGGTGGACTTGGGCGGCCCGGGCCGCTTGGAATCCAATAGCCAAGCCAGGACAGGCATGACCGTGAAACGCTACACACTCTTGCCACTTCGCTTCTTGCATCAAGAATCACTCCTCTCTAGCTTCCGAACAGCTGTCGTTGCCCATCGGGATCAGCGGATATACCTGGACCAATATTCAAGACAACTCGTCTGTAGCCGTTCTGAACCGCTTTTGCGCTTCCTGCTGTGCCTCACGATACACTTCGAGCAGCGGTACTCCATGGCTCGCTGCTTGTCGACTGCAATCCTCATATTCCGGTGCATATTTGATCACGCTGCCGTTCTGCAGGCCTGCCTTGACGGTAATCGGTCCATACAGAGTGTCTACGGTGATGTACTGACGCTCCAATGCAGTGCGCTCGACGGGGTAGCGGCGGATCCCCAAGGTGGTGGTCTCCCGAAACACAATGCCTTCTAAGTTCTTGCAGTCCTTGTCATGGGCCAGAACACTGAGCTTAATGGCCGGGCGATTCTTCTTCATGATAATGTGTGTTAAGTAGACATCCAGGGCTCCGGCAGCGAACAGCCGCGGGAAAAGAAAGGAGAAGACTTCCGAACTCATGTCATCAATATTGGTCTCTAGGATGAAAAGGGATTCAGGGCTTTTTTTTTGCCCTTAAAAACTCGAAGCGCATTAGTAACGGGAAGTTCCTTGGTTCCTAAGCCGTAGCCAACTTCTTCAATGACCATCTCAGGCAGTGGAATATAATCTTTCGCTAACGTCTTGATAATAGCCGCTCCCGTTGGTGTGACTAACTCGCTCTGAATACCCTTTGAGTAAATGGGAACCCCTTTAAGAATCTCCACGGTGGCTGGAGCAGGCACAGGAATCCTACCATGCTGGCACTTCACAAAGCCTGTGCCTACGTGGAGCGGCGACGCGTAAATCTCTTCGCTACCCAGCATATCTATGGCAATGGCGGTCCCCACGATATCGACAATGGAGTCCACCGCACCTACTTCGTGGAAGTGGACCTCGGATAGCGGCTTATCGTGAACCTTAGCTTCTGCCGCCGCCACGTAGCCAAACATTGTTTTGCTTAGTTCCTTGACACGGTCCGTAACATCACTGGCATCAATGAGTTTTTCGATATCGAAAAGGTTGCGCTGGATATGAGTGCCATGGTTGTGACCATGGTTGTGACCGTCGCCATGGTCGTGACTATGTCCATGTCCATGCGTGTGGGAATCCTCGTGCTCATGTTCGTCGTCTTGATCATGAATGTGCGCATGATTGTGTTGATGCTTTTGGTGATGCGCGTCCGGATGGCCTTCATCATCCAACAATACCGTGAATTTGGTTCCCGTGATTCCGTTCTTCTGTTTTCGTTCGATACGGATCTGGTAACCGCTCAGATTCAGCTTCTGCAGTTGTTCGAGAAACTGTGTTTGATCGACTCCGAGATCTAAGAGAGCAGCAACGGTCATATCACCGCTGATTCCAGATAAACACTGGAAGTAGAGAATATCCATGGTAGAAAACCTCCCTGATATAGTTCAGAAGCGCTAATGTTGTGAACAGGGACGTTCTGTCCCGTTTTCCCTTACCGCAGGTCCAGGCTGCCAAAGCCCCTGCTTTTTCAAGCATTGCCTTTGGCAGCCGCTTCGATCTGACGGTTGATGTTACTGGGCAAATACGCAGCGCCAAAGCCGTTGTCGATGTTCATCACACCCACACCACTGGCACAGCTGTTGAGCATCGTTAAGAGCGCTGACAGCCCCCAAAACTGGCCCCGCAACCTACGCTGGTGGGCACAGCAATCACTGGTTTATCCATCAAACCGCCCACCACACTGGCTAAAGCCCCTTCCATACCGGCCACAATGATGATCCGAGCCAACTCTTCGTAGTCCATGTCAGGGATAAACTCATGGAGGTATTCATAGACATCCCGCCCAACACGGGTTACTTAGATATTCCGATTGTGCGGCAGCATCGCTTCGATGATCCCGCGCATGTGCTCATTGGTCTTACCTTGACCGAGAATGACTTCTGGGCAACCATTGCGTAGGCCGCGATGATCTACTTTCGCATACTGCAGGTCTTCGAACGGCAGATCGTTCAGCCGCTCCATCGCGGCTTCCGTGGCCATGTTCCACGCTTTGACTTGTTCAAGAATCGTTTAAATGGCATCAGCAGTCACAAAAACCCATACTCCTTTACTGAAACATTGTTATCGACAAATGGTAGTCCGCAGCGTATTCTGGCAGCAAACTTGCCCTGCAATCTTTTCGTGCTACGTTTATCATATAAAGTGCCACATTATAGTAGTTCTCGATGTGAAGACAGTTTCCTGCCGGGCGCTCGGCAGGATTTTTGGGAGGTCAAACATGAAGACACACGAAAAATACCGGCGTTTGCAGGCTTACCTTGCGAGTTTGGGCAGTCTCGCGGTGGCTTTTTCTGGTGGTGTAGATAGTACGCTTCTGGCAAAGACAGCTCACGATGTATTAGGTGCTGAGGCCATAGCTGTAACGGCTCTGTCTCCCACGCATCCGCACCGTGAAGTCCATGAGGACTTGGCGCTCATGAAGCAGATAGGAATGCTGCATATCACTGAACCCACTACCGAAATGGACTTGAGTGCATTCACATCGAATCCGTCAAATCGCTGCTATATCTGCAAAACCTTGATTTTACCAAAGTTAAAGAAGTGGCTACAGCGCACAACATTCAACATACAGCCGATGGCTCTAACTTAGATGATGGCGGTGACTTCCGACCCGGAATGCAGGCCGCTGTTGAAGTAGGAGTCCTGAGTCCTCTAAAAGAGCTAGGAGTCACCAAAGCCGATATTCGTCAGCTGTCCAAAAAACTGCAGCTGCCGACATGGGATAAACCAGCCTTTGCCTGTCTGGCCACGCGTCTTCCCTACGGCGAAACCATCACGGAAGCAGGTTTGCGGCGCGTCGACCGGGCTGAACAGTACCTGCTTGACCGCGGATTCCAACAACTGCGAGTGCGCAGTCATGGTCCTCTAGCGCGCATCGAGCTGCGTTCGCAGGACATTCAGCGTTTTATTGGTGAAGATCATGCAGCTGCAGTGGCTCAAGTGTTCCAAGAGTATGGGTTCACGTACGTTACATTGGATCTAAGCGGTTATCGGACCGGCAGCATGAACGAAACCCTATCCACTGCGGAAAGGTGAAGGATAAGGGCATTTCCCGTCTGGATGGACCTGCAGAGGCCAGCGTGTTCGCACATAAAGGCGGCCCGCAAAAAGGCTATTTAATTGACACAGCAAGGTCCGTTTGCGCTGCGCTGCGGTTTCCGACAACACCAATTGCAGCCTTCTCTGCAATGCCAAACACCATGCCATAGGCCGTCGCTTCGACCACCCCAGCAAGATCTAACAGTCTTCTCAGGAAACGGGACGAATAAGGACTGCATCCTTGAAAGCAGCGTCTTGACCCAACACAATCCAAGTTTCGCTGGGTCCGACGTTGTCCCGTCCATAACGAAACATCCGGGGGTTAGTTCCCAAGAATCTGGTTCTGCCCATGTAGCTTTTTCGCCCTATTGATTGGCCCCACCTCCGCTGCCGCCCTGGATCATGGCTCAAAAGCCGCTGGATTCGCGAACCAGATTGCCCAAGACAGCCAACGTTGAGCCAAGATAGCACTGTACGAGGCTCCCTAATGGGTCTATAATGGAAGCAGATGACTGAATCAAGGCCTCCTGGAGTCACGATTTAGTGTCCCAGTGGGCACAACAGACATGGCGATGTTGATGAGCTGCTTTGAGCGAACGTGGGGCTTGTGGAAAACATACTAAAAGGAGTGGTCAAAGTGCAGTTGTGGAAATGGTTGGGAATCACGGTAATGCTGCTGCTTCTGGGCACGAGTGGCTTAGCAGCGGAATTAGGCCCGCCACAGCAAGTGGACGTCTATCCTCGGGGTATGGATGCCACCTGGGTACTAACGGCCGAACCCGAAATGGAATTACTGCTTCCTTCGAGTTTTGATGTGAATCGCATCCGCTACCAAACCCATGATGGTGCGGTGGTTGAAACCCTCGAAGCCTTCAGTGAAGTGGCTGACGGATGGATTCCGCCGGGTCTGACGGAGTTGGCCGAGCAGATGGACGAACTGCGATCCGAGATTGCAGAGCTCGATGCCGAATTGGCTGGTGTGCAGCAGACCTTGGATTATCTGCGTTCCGGCATTAACCCCGAACAGCAGGACGACCCTCTGGAGTTCGTTAATCGAGCCCAAACGCTTCGGGTGGAGAATGAACAGCGACGCCAAGCTTTAGAACCCCAGCGCTCCGAAAAAGAGCAAGCGCTGCGGACTTTGCGAGAAAGACTACAACAGTGGTACGGCGGAAATCTTGACCGAATTGTTCGGGTTAAACTGACAACCAACGGAACTGGTGAGGTGGCTCTGACTGTCTTCTCGCCCTATGCTGGCTGGTCCCCGTTTTATCGGGCTAGTTTAGATTCCGATGAACAGACCTTGTCACTGGCGACCTTTGTTTCCGTCCGCCAGCAGACTGGACTGGATTGGGAAGGATCCATAAACAGTCACACGGCTGCCCCCACAGATGCTGTGTCGTTGCCAACCATAACTCCGTTAGTCGCTCGTATCCAAGAACCGCCGCCACCGCCGAGTGCTCAGCGTCGGGATGTCTTATCCTCGCAGGTGTTTGAGGTAGAGGCGGATGCCAAAGCCTTTATGCCAGATATGGTGCAGATCGAAGGTGAAGCCGGCATTACGTTTGTTGGTGTCGGACACGTACCCAGCGACAACCGCCCGGCACTGCTGTCGGTTCAGGATGAAACTGTGGCAGCGGAGATTCATCCAACTCTCGTTCCCTACCAGGCCGAACGCGCTTGGCTCATGGTAGAAACAGAACAGCCTATGCGCTCGCTGTTGAGCGGAAACGCCGAGTTTACGGTGGATGGCAGGTTCAGTGGACGGAGTATGCTGGCACACGCAGGGGGCGGCGAGCCGTTAAGCATTGCCTTTGGCCACTCACCGCTCATTACGGCTGAGCGGACGCCGGTAGTCTACACAGAACGCCGTACCTGGCTGGGTCGGCAGGTTCTTCGGGACGGTTACCACATCGAAGTGAAAAATGGTACGGCCCGCGAGGCCACCATCACGGTGAAGGACCGGCTGCCGGTCCCGGGCCACGACCAGATCAAACTATCCTCGGATATTGAACCCAGTCCAGATGAAAACGAAGATGGCGTCCTCACCTGGAGGATCACGCTTGGAGCCGGTGAAAGCACTACAATCACCGTGGAATACGAAATCGAATACCCCAATAACATGGAGCTGCTCATCGATTGATCCAAAACCGCACCGCGTAATAACGCGGTGCGGTTTTTTGGATTCGCAATTGCTCTCGAGCCGGACACTGGGTTTAGTTCCGCCTCCAAGGACGAGCACCGGCGCACCATTTGGTTGCAGCCGCTCGTTTGATCCAAAATATCCCGAGAGCGATGCTGCCATAAGTTCCGAAGCCTTGCTTGCTGGACGAACGATGGTAACCATCTGCCGGTCATTACCGGAGCGCGCCTGGAATCTGGCAAATATTCTATAC
>SLOZ01000209.1 GCA_007132255.1 Limnochordia bacterium
CGTTAAACAAGCCTTTGAGTCCGGGTATAAAGTTGTGATTGCCACGAATCCGGTGTTTCCCGCTCGCGCCATCGAAGCCCGCTTGGCTTGGGCTGGTGTGGAAGATTTCACGTATGACTGGGTCACCACCGGAGAAAATATGCACTTCTGCAAACCCCATACCGAATACTATCTTGAGGTGGCACAAGCCATTGATGTGGGGCCCGACCAGTGCCTTATGGTGGGCGATGATCCGCTCCAGGATGGCCCCGCTGCTCAAGCAGGCATGGAACTGCTCTTGCTCAATGACAAGCTTTCGTTGCAGCATGTCGCTGAAATCCTAGCAGGAAGGGACTAGTTGGCCTTGCGCATAACACCGCTGGATTTGCTGGACATTCTGATCGTGGCCGTGGGTTTATACAAGGGGATACAGTTGATTCGCGGCACGCGAGCCACAGCCCTGCTCAAAGGCTTGGCGATGCTCTTTGCAGCCAGTTTGGCTGCCCGCGCCCTATCACTGCGAACCGTGAGTTGGATTTTGGAGCAGAGTACTACCTTGATTATGGTAGCGCTCCCTGTGGTGTTTTATCCGGAACTGCGTCGAGCTTTGGAACAGCTGGGACGAGGGCAGTTTTTTCGCACGTTTTCCCCTGCTGGCAAAGAGGAGCATCAGAAGGCCATTGACACCATTGTGAAGGTCACTTCGAAGCTGCGCACTAGACGCGTGGGTGCTCTTATCGCGGTGGAGCGCGAAACGGGTCTGCAGGAATATGCGGAAACCGGAGTCACTCTAGACGCGAAGCTGAGCGAAGAGTTGTTGGCGAACGTATTCGAACCTAACTCCCCCCTGCACGACGGAGCTGTGATTGTGCGCAGTGAGCGTATGGCAGCCGCCGCCTGCTTTTTACCCTTGACCGAAACGATTCTTGACAGCCAACTGGGAACGCGCCACCGGGCCGCCATTGGTCTATCGGAACAAACGGATGCTTTGGTCGTGGTGGTTTCAGAGGAGACCGGTGCGGTTTCCCTCGCTGTCGGAGGACGTCTCCACCGCTATCTAAATGAAAATCGCCTACGTGAACAACTGAATCACTTTTGGGAAAGCCGCCCGGAACACCCTTTTTGGCAGAGGAGGGGTGAGCGATGAGGCTGCAGTGGACTGCATGGAAGGAACGATTTCATTCATTTGGTCATAAGATTGTTAGTGATGAGCACATTTACCTGCGTCTTTTGGCTTTGGGTTTAGCTGTTTTGTTGTGGTTTCTGGCTGTGGGCGGTGAACGATATTCACCCTTGGAACGACAGGTACTATTGCCCGTGCAAGCTTTAAATGTTCCCAGTGAACTGGCACTGTTGTCGGATCTAGGTGAGGTGACAGTGCAGGTGCGGGGTTTGGGCCCTATTCTTTCCAACGCAGAGCGCGGGGTTGAGGCCTACGTGGACCTCGCAGGAGTTAATGAAGGCACGCGAACTGTGCGAGTCCAGGTGCAGACGCCTACGGGAACTAGTGTCAGCAGTATCAACCCTTCGGTCATAGCCGTCACTTTGGAGCCATGGATCGAACGAGAATTCACGGTGTCTGTGGCGTTAGTTGGAGCTCCTGCTGGCTATGAACCAGGACGTTTTTTCACGGAGCCAACTCGAGCTGTGGTCCGAGCGCCGCGCAGTGCCATGGGGCGGATAACGCGCTTGGCAGCCTATGTCGATGTGCAAAATGGTGTGGAAGAGCGTCCATATCCGCTTCGAGTTCTTGACGCGAACTGGCAGGACGTAACACCAGCAGAAATATCTCCGCAGGCTGTGGAGCTGCGCCACCAGTAGGTGTGTCGAGAGAGGAATGATAGAATGGGTTGTTTGTTTGGAACCGATGGAGTCCGAGGTGTTGCCAATGATGATTTGACGCCGGAACTGGCGTTTGCTTTGGGACGGGCAGGAGCCTATGTGCTGGCACAGCAGACCCAACGACCCAAAATACTGCTGTGTCGAGATACGAGAATTTCTGGAGGGATGATTGAATCAGCTCTGGCGGCCGGTATTACATCTGTAGGCGCCGACGCTGTTCTGCTCGGGGTTCTGCCCACTCCGGCCTGCGCCTATTTGGTGCAGGCATTGCAGGCTCAAGCAGGGATTATGATCTCGGCCTCCCACAATCCAGCTCCAGACAATGGCATCAAATTCTTCGCTGCCAGTGGCCATAAGCTGCCTGATCATGTAGAAGACCAGATTGAAGACCTGCTGTACTCGCACGAGTTGCCTCGGCCGCAAGGGGAACAGATTGGGCGGGTCTATCGCGATGCAAAAGGGGCTGCTGCCTATGAAGCATTCCTGCAGCGGCAAGTGCCGGTGAACCTCGATGGTCTGCGAATTGCCATGGATTGTGCCAACGGGGCTGCTTCGGGTATTGCGCCTCAGTTCTTACGCCGTTTGGGTGCTGAGGTGGTTGAATTGAACAGCTTGCCGACCGGTGTCAACATCAATGTCAATTGCGGCTCAACCCACATGGAGAATGTTACGGAATTCGTTCGCAGTCACGCTATGGATGTTGGCATCGCCTACGATGGTGATGCTGACCGAGTGCTGTTGGTGGATGAGACAGGTGCACTCGTGGATGGGGATCAAATTCTCGCCATTTGTGCCAAGCATGCCGCTGAAAATGGTGGTATACCCGGAAAGAAAGTGGCTGCTACCATGTACAGCAACGGCGGTTTGCGCCAATGTCTTCAAGAAATGGGTGCCGAGCTGGTCGTGACACAAGCAGGGGATCGTTACGTGCTCGAGGCTATGCTGGAACAGGGGTTGGCCTTTGGAGGCGAACAGTCTGGTCACGTTATTTTTTTGGAACATAATACCACCGGTGATGGTATCCTAACCTCGTTGAAGATCCTGCAGGTTATGACGAAAAACCGTGAAAGACTGTCGGCGCTGCGGGGGATCATGCAGGTGTTTCCACAATCGTTGTTGAATGTTCGCGTACGAGACAAAAATGGTTGGGAGCAGGATGAGGAGATTCAAAAGGCTGTCGATGGGGGATTGCGACGGTTATCTCCGTCCGGGCGGCTCTTGGTTCGTGCGTCTGGCACTGAGCCGTTGATTAGGGTCATGACGGAGCACCCGGATGCGGAGGTTTCTCGCCAGGAGGCAGAGGCTGTGGCCGCTGTAATTCGTGAGCAATTGGGGTAGGTTATGATGAGCCAACGCATTGTGGGTATTGGTATTGATATGATTGAGATTGCTCGGATTGCCAGGGCCTTGAAGCGTCCAGGATTTGCTGCCCGCATCTTTAGTGATGCGGAACGGCAGTATCTGGCGAAAAAGCCAGCCGAATCGTGGGCGGCCCGATTTGCTGCCAAAGAAGCCGTCATGAAAGCGTTGGGCTGCGGCTGGCAGAAGGGCATCGCGTTTAGACACATCAGTATAACCAACGACAGTCTAGGTAAACCACAAGTTGCCCTAACAGCCGAAGCCCGCCGTTGGGCTTCGGCCCACGGAATCACTGAGTTGTTTATCAGCCTCAGCCACACTCGAGACTTTGCGGTGGCACAGGCGGTGGCTGTACGGGAGGAGGACATCCTTTGCGAATCGTGACCGGTGACGAAATGCGGAAGCTAGATGAGCGTGCTATTCGTGAGTTGGAACTGCCCAGTTTGGTTTTGATGGAGAATGCGGGAACAGCCAGTGTAAGACGGATCTTGGAGCAGTTTGGTTCTTTAGCTCAAGCGAAGGTTCATGTCTTGGTGGGAGCCGGCAACAATGGCGGTGATGGCTTGGTCGTGGCAAGGCATCTCTTAAACCGCGGAGTTCGTGTGCGAGCCGTTATGCTAGCGGCTGAAAGTAAGTTATCACCGGATTGCCGCCACAACTTGGAGATTTTCCGCAAACTGGACGGTGACGTGGAGTGGCTGACCGAACAGAGTCTTCCCAAACTGCGGTTCGCACTGGGGATGTCGCAGCTGATCATCGATGCCATGCTGGGCACGGGAGCCGAAGGAGGCCTGCGCGGTCTTTATGCGAAGGTCCGGGACGTCGTTAACGAAGTCCATACACCGGTGGTTGCTCTAGATGTGCCCACAGGTGTTCAAGCGAGCACGGGAGCTGTTGAAGGTTCGGCAGTCCGGGCTCAATGCACGGTGACCTTTGGGTTCGTCAAACAGGGGCTGCTGCTGTATCCGGGCGCCGAATACGTCGGTGAGCTTTTCGTCGAGGATATTGGCATCCCCCATGCATTGGCTCGCCATATTGAACGGTATGTCATGGATCGAGAAACAATGGAAAAGCTGTTACCAAAGCGGCCGGGCTGGGGCCACAAGGGCACGTTCGGCCATGGTTTGGTGGTGGCGGGTTCGCGCGAAATGGCTGGTTCAGCCTATCTTACCGCCCGGGCCATGCTGCGTTCTGGGGCTGGCCTTGTGACTCTGGCGGTGCCGGAAAGCATCGCTGGCTGGTATCCACCGGGTGAGCTCCTGGTCGTACCCATACCGGAGACAGAACAGGGCACCTTTGGTGAGGTGAGTTTGCAGAAGCTGCGCGGGCTTCTAGAACGCAAACAGGTTTTGGTGCTGGGGCCTGGTATGTCTCGTGGCGAAGATGTTACCGTCGTTGTGAAGACGCTTCTAGAGCGCTGGCAAGGACCCGTTGTTTTGGATGCTGACGCCATCAACTGCCTGCAGCGTCAGGAGTCTTGGTTGGAAACAATTCCCCTAGAGCAGCGTTCACAGTGGGTTTTGACTCCCCATCCGGGGGAGATGGCTCGTCTGACCGGCACCGATATTCCGACCATCAACCATCAACGGCCACAGGTGGTGCGCGAGTCTCAACGTAAGTTGGGTTCCGTTATTTTGCTGAAGGGAGCACCAACGGTGACGGCCGGGGCTGGCCGGGTAGTGTTTAACTCGTCGGGCAATCCTGGTATGGGAAGCGCTGGTATGGGTGATGTTCTGACCGGTGTGATCGGTTCGCTGCTGGCGCAGGGGATGACACCCATGGATGCGGCCGTAGTAGGGGCTTATGCCCATGGGTTGGCTGCCGACCAAGCTGCTGGTGTATTAGGAGAGCGTGGCTTGGTGGCTAACGATGTTCTAGAACGTCTTCCGTATGTTTTGGCCTAGGTGGCTGAGGACGTTCATCGCAATGAGGAGGCGGAAAGCATGCTAGCACAGGACTTCATGGTCAAAAATGTTGTTACGGTCACAAAAGACACTCCGTTAAAAGAGATTGCCCGGCTCATGGTGGAAGAGGAGATCAGCGGAATTCCAGTGGTAGATGGTGAAACCTTAGTCGGCATGGTAACCGAACGCGACCTTTTGGTTCGGGCCAAGAAGTTGGATCTCCCCACATTTCTGCCATTTATCGGTGGTGTGCTGTATCTAGAAGGCCCCAAAAAACTGGACGATGAAATGCGCAAAGCCACGGCTACGACGGCCGAGGAGATTATGACAACCAAAGTTCACACTGTCAAACCGGATACAACACTGCAGGATATTGCGACGTTGATGGTCGAACGCGGTGTGAATCGCCTTCCAGTGGTAGCCAGTGGAAGAAAATTAGTGGGCATGATCACTCGTTCGGACGTGGTCAAGGCGATTGCCGCCGAAATGGAGTAGGGGATGGATGTCCCAACAAGGCCCGTGTGGGCTGAAATTGACACACAAGCGGTGGCCCACAATGTTCGTCAGTTCAAAGAACTAGTGGGTCCTAGCTGCCAGTTGATGGCCGTGATCAAGGCCAATGGCTATGGCCACGGAGCATTGACGGCCGCCCGCCAAGCCTTGGCTCACGGGGCCACTTGGCTGGCAGTGGCGTTTCCGGAAGAGGGTACTCTGCTGCGGCGAGCTGGCATTGCTTCGCCAATCCTGGTATTGGGCGGTTTGGTGCCGCAACAGCTGGAGATTTGCGTCAGTAAGGATTTGGCTGTGACCGTGTTTCAATGGGAGACGGCCGCCGCTTTGAGTTCCCATGCTCGCCGTTGGAACAAGACTGTACGCGTGCACGTCAAGGTTGACACGGGTATGGGCAGGCTGGGCATTCAGCCGGATGAAGCTGTATCCTTTGTTCGTCGTGTTAAAGGACTATCTGGTTTGGAAGTGCAGGGGGTGTTTACCCATTTTGCATCCGCCGATGAACAAGACCAGTACTATCACTGGCAACTGCAGCGATTTCAGAAGGTGCTGCGTGATTTGGAACGAGAAGGTCTATCCGTTCCCCTGCGGCATTGTGCGAATACGGCGGCGACGCTCTTCGACCCAGCCAGTCACCTGAACCTAGTGCGTGTGGGGTTAGGCCTTTATGGTTTGTACCCCAATGAACGGCGCCCGCTCACCTTGAAGCCGGTACTGGCTCTCAAAGCGCGCTTGGCGGCAGTGCGAACTGTACCGCCAGGTACAGCGGTGGGCTATGGCAGTCAGTTTGTGACTTGGAAAGAAACCAACATCGGGGTTTTGCCCTTAGGATATGCCGATGGCATGAGCCGCCATTTGGGGGGCACTGCCAAGGTCTTGGTGGAAGGCACAGAGTGTGCGGTGGTTGGGCGGATCTGTATGGATCATTGTATGGTGGATTTGGGTGATGTATCGGTGGAGGTTGGGGAGGAAGTTGTACTGATCGGACGGCAGGGCAGTGGAGTGATCACTGTGGACGATTGGGCTGCCTGCATTGGAACCATCAACTATGAAATACCTTGCATGCTGAGCGAGCGCATCGCCCGCATTGACGTTTAGCACCACGGTTTCACCGAGACGCTTTGGGCGCAAAATTGCCTCTGCGCGGGCGTTACACGTCTGTAAGCAGTTCGTTCCAGCTTTTTGGCGCTGCCTACAAGCGCAAGGAAACAGGTTTGCCAGGGGAATTACGAGGGGGAAATTGTTTTGCCGGACCCGGATATGCAGGATGTTCTGAAGTTGTACCAAACACAGTTGGGTCCTCTTTCTAGCAGTCAACGAGATCGGCTGTACCAAGCTCGCGAAGAAGGAATGAGTCCTTTTGTGATTGGTTGTGCCATTCTGCGGGCCAGTCAAGAGCGCAGGCTGGCTGGAGGGACGAAGAGGATCACATTCAACTATGTAACGGCGATTCTGGATGATTGGCTTACTCACGGAATCACTGATGAAAAGGCGTTTCGTGCCTATTACCAAGATCGCCCGACGGCAAAGCGGGCAGAAAGGGGAGCTGCTCGTGGTCATGCGGATAGCCCAAGGAAGTTTGCTAGAACCGACTTCAAGTATACCAAGCCTGAACCGGCAAAAAAAGGAACGTTCTCATTCTTGGATGACTAAAGTCGGGATTCGCCGCTGGGGTCAAAAACGACCTCCGCACTGTTCTGTGTGCGGTCAACCGCGACAGCGGATTTGGCGTCCTCATCCCTTCCCGATGCCAGCGGGGTTCGGCAGTGGGGTGTGGCTGCAGCAGGACTGCCAGTGCATCACAACAGAACAGGTGCGGCAGCGGCAGCGCCTGCAAGCGGCCATTAATCCCAAGTGGGATGATCCTCTGCCGCCGGCGCTGCGCAACCATACATTCACGAATTTCAAGGTCGGAACTTATAACCGTGAGGCCTATGATGTCTGCGGTAAGTTTGCTCAAAAATTCCGGGATATTCGCAGTGGTGAAGGTTTGTTTCTTTACGGTCATTCTGGAGTTGGCAAGACGCACCTAGCCTGCGCAGTGTTGAACCAGTTAAAGGAGGATCACTGGACTGCGTTCGCCCACGTGCCAACATTGTTGGACCAACTCCGCAGACAGGCCGTGACCTTGGATCCTTTGATCCGGGTGGAACTTTTGGTACTGGATGATTTGGGAAGTGAGCGCACGACGGACTGGGCGTTGGAGCAGCTGCTAGTGATTCTCGATGGACGCATAAACCGGAATCGATCCACGATTTTGACGGCAAACTATGACAGTGAACAGCTTGCCAAGTTGGACCGGATCGTGGGGATGCGGTTGGCCTCAAGAATTACCGGCCAGCATCTGCCCATCGTCATTCAAGGGCCTGACTGGCGACAGCAGCGTTATAAGTAGGAACCACCTGAATTCGTCCGGGCAGTTTAAGGCACCGGCGACGGGTGGTTTTTTTGTGCAGAAAATGCCGCTTTGCAGCCACTGCAGTGACGGCCGCGGCTTAATGGGCTCGGTTGTTGTGCGGATGGAATGCAGTCAGTGAGAGATGTTCACAAGACCAGCTCAACCTGACGGTTCGCAGTTAAACTGCAAAGCAGCGCCAGGGCTATAGCCCTGGCGCTGCTCGCCAGTGAACGTTGACACTCCACTGTTAAGTATTCAAAGGATCTTTGAGAGGAAGGATTGGGTGCGGGGATTTTCAGGATTGCCGAACAGCGCTGCCGGTGTGTTTTCTTCCACCAAAAGCCCTTCATCCATGAAGAGGACGCGGTCGCCAACTTCCTTAGCGAATCCCATCTCATGGGTGACGACCACCATGGTCATACCTTCTTTGGCCAGGGCCTTCATGACCTCAAGCACTTCCCCGATCATCTCGGGATCCAAAGCGGAGGTAGGTTCATCGAACAGCATAACCTTCGGGCGCATGGCTAGAGCTCGGGCGATGGCCACTCGCTGCTGTTGACCACCAGATAGTTGGTCCGGATAGCTCTGCGCTTTATCCGATAACCCTACTTTGGCCAACAACTCCAGTGCCCTCTGCGAGGCCTCTGCCTTGTTCTGGCCCAAGGAACGAAGGGGACCCAGGGTCACGTTATCCATGACCTTCATGTGCGGAAAGAGGTGGAAACGTTGAAAGACCATGCCCATCTCACTGCGAATCCGCTGCAGATTGGAGTTGGGGATAATTGGCTCACCTTGAAAACGAATCACTCCGGTGGTAGGAACCTCTAGGTAATTTAGACAGCGCAGGAACGTACTTTTCCCGCTCCCAGAAGGACCGATGACCACCACAACCTCGCCAGTCTCAACCTGGGTCGAAATGCCCTTCAAGGCGTGAACGCCACCAAATTCCTTGGTGAGATCCTTTACTTCAATAATATAATCCATTATTCCACCACCTTCAGACGTTTCTCCACCGCATTGACTAAGCGCGAAATACTAATGGTCATGATCAGAAAGACAATGGCCACGGCCAGCCAGAGCTCGAAAGGACGAAAGGTTCGCCCAATGATGATCTGTGCTTTGCGAACCAACTCCTCCAACGCAATAACCGAGACCAGTGACGAATCCTTCAGCAGGGCAATGAACTCGTTCCCTAAGGGCGGTACAATGCGGCGAAATGCCTGCGGCAGGATGACAAACCGCATGGTATCCCATGTGCTCAAGCCCAAGGATTGCGCCGCTTCGCGCTGCCCTTTGTCGATGGATTGGATGCCAGCGCGGACGATCTCGGCTACGTACGCGCCGCTGTTCAGGCTGAGTGCCAGGAGCGCTGCTAGGTACGCAGGAATCGGTCGATCGATCAACGGTGGAATCCCATAGTAAATCAGAAAGATCTGTACCAACAAAGGGGTGCCTCGCATAAAGTCGATATACGCTGCAGCCGCATAACGCTGGGGACCTTTGGCGATGCGGGCCATTCCGGCAGCGGTGCCAATCAAAATCCCAAAGAATACGGAAACGCTGGTTAAGCGAATCGTAAGCCAAGCACCTTCTAGCAGCAGTGGCATTGACTGCCAAACTAAATCCCAACGAAAATCCATTCGCTACACCTCCAAAAAAAGACGCCCCGTGTAAGGGGCGTCAGCATGTTCCCTTATTCTTGAGCGCCGAACCATGTTTCATGAATGGCATCGTACGTGCCGTCAGCCCGCAGCTGCGCTAAAGCCTCGTTAATGCGCTCCATCAACTCTGGGTTTTGTCTACGACCGGCGATCCCGTAGAACTCGTTCTCAGCGGCTGGTCCTAGATGGCGCAGGGGAGCACTGGGATTAGCTGCCAAATAGGCCTCAGCCACAGGCAGATCCACCACAGCGGCATGAGCGGCTCGATTGATCACAGCCTGCATTGCTTCCGACACAGTGTTGAATCGAGCAATGGAGCGAATGCCAGGAACGTCTTCGGCGGCAAAATCTCCTGTTGTACTGATCTGCACTGCAGCAATCTTACCAGCCAAGTCCTCGAGCGCCGCAATGTCTTCCGTGTCTTGGCGAATTACGACAGTTTGCACAGACTCGAAGTAAGGTGTGGAGAACAAAACACTCTCGGCTCGCTCTTCTGTGATGGTCATGCCAGCGATGATCACATCGTAATGGTTGTTGAGCAGACCTGGGATAAGACCATCCCAATTGACGTTAGCAATGGTGACATCCATCTCCAGCACCTCGCCAATGGCCCGAATCAAGTCCATATCAAAGCCGACAAGTTGATTCGTGTCCGGATCCACGAACTCGAAGGGCATGAAGCCTGCTTCTGTGGCTACTCGGAGTGTATCCGCTTGGGCACTGGCCCCCAGGGATGCGACCAGAATTGCCATGAGAAACAGTAAACCAAAATATCGTTTCATAGTACCACCTTCCAAAGTATGTCGTACGTTCAATACGTAGCTATTATAGCAGTACCGTGATGAATATGCAATACATAGGCATAATGATACAATTACGCCCTGCAACAGGGAGTTTGCAGCGGCCGCTTAGAGAAGTCTGTGGAAACACCGATCACAGCAGTGTCGGCTCCAGTCACCAAAAACGGAGCTCCCTAAGGAGCTCCGTCATTGCAGCTTTTGACCCACTGCCCGCTGCTGTCTACAACACCGGATCTGTCTGCATCGGTTCGTTCTCAAAGTTTTCAAAGTTTCCATCGGTACAACCCATAGCAAATATGGCCAGAAGGCCCAGAATCGCTACCAGTACGACCGACTTGTTGCGCAGAATGTTCAGCATTGTTGTGCCCTCCTTAGTTTGTGCTAGAAACGTATTGATAAAGTGCCCTGGCGAGCTCATAACAAGAGACTCGAAATCGCTTTAGCAGCGATTTCACCGAG
>SLOZ01000517.1 GCA_007132255.1 Limnochordia bacterium
GAGGATATCCCAACTCCGGGACAATGCCGTTTTCCTGTAACGTCTTGCCAACATGCCCCAGCGGGCGTCCGGTGGCAATAACGAGCAGAGCACCATCGTTATATAGGCGCTGCAGATGCTGTTTTGTTGCTTCTGCGATGGTCCCATCTTGGTTGATCAGGGTACCATCAACATCTAATGCTATAACCTTCAAAGCCAACGCTCCTATCTCTGTACTCAGTTCGATTCAGCTGTTTTTCATTGATCTTAATGCAGGGCGTTACGGACCCAAAGAATCCAGCGGGAGCGATCCAAAGGATTGACACCGCGGCGTTTGCGCTCGGCACGAACACTAGGCGGAGCCTCTTGGTATCCGTGAAACCATTTGCTCAGCACGGCCCGGCCGCTGGATAATGAAGCTAGCGTAACTGGATAGTCTAAGAACTCGGCTGTTGGTATCCAAGCTTGAATCGATACCACACCGTCCTGCATGTTCGGTGTAGCAAAGCGGCCGCGCATGCCCGTAATATCGCCGAGAATTCGACTGGTCAATTCTTCCGGTGCCTGGATTACTACGCCTTCCACCGGTTCTAGCAGCAAGACACCGCCATTTTGCAGCCCATCCATGATGCCCATCGGAGTGGCGACGGTGAAGTCCGGTGCTTTGGTATGCTCGAGATGGTATTCCCCGTCGATCAACGTGATTTTGAGATCCTCCACCTGCCAACCGAAGAGTCCCTGTTTAAGTGTATCTGGAATAGCTGCAGCCACCTGTTTCTGGTAGCGTAAGGGCAGGGTGTCGTAGTTCACTTCCGACTCAAACTGCACTCCAGAGTTCGGCGGCAGCGGTTCCATTCGAAAATGCAGTTTGGCCCAACACGGTTTGGGCATCGTGTAGGACACATAGCCTTCCGTGGGCTGTGCCAGCCGTTCTTTGTAGATCACTGTCGGAGCTCCAAATTCAACAGCTAAACCAAAGCGTTCCTGCAAAAGGACTGTTAGGATTTCCATTTGGATACTGCCCATCATACTGATGTACAGTTCTCGCTCCTCACGCCACCACTCCAAAGCCAAGGCAGGGTCTTCGGCACTCAGTTGTTCCAAAGCGTGGCCGAGAGCGGTGAACTGTTGGTCTTCGGCGGGATGAACCTGGACGCGGATCAGCGGTCGAGCCATGCTGTAAGCTGGCGGGACGGCGGCGGCCTCGCCGAGAATGTCACCGACTTGGATATCTGGCAGACCATGGATAACTGCAAGATGCCCGGGGCCTGCCCAAGGTTCGCTCGGCGTATGCGGTGGCTGCAGGCGCTCCACAGCGGTAATTTTGCCTTCGCTGGCTTGGGTGGCGTTGGAGACCGAATCTCGAATGGCCACGATTCCCTGGAACACGCGAATATAGGCACGGCGGCCCTTGCGTGGATGATGCTCTAACTTGAAGACAAGCGCTGCTAGGGGAGCACGATGATCCGCTGGTCGTTGCGCAGATGACGTTCCAGTGCTTTCCGGCCGCTCCTTTGCTTCGCTGGGCTTAGACTCCATCACCGATCGGGAACGTTGCAGCCAGCGCGGAACAAACTGGAGAATGCCATCGAGAAGTTCGGTAACTCCTAAACCGTGCAAAGCCGCACCGAAAAAAACAGGTGTCACAGATGCCGCCACTGTCTGCTGAGCGATGGTACCAAGCAGATCATCTGGCGGAAGCGGAGATTCCTCCACGAATGCCTCCAGAGCAGCCGCATCCGTCTCAGCCAGAGCTTCCAATATCTGCTCTTGGTCGGCGAAGGTCGCGGCGCTGGGAAGCAGACTGCGAATGGAACATTGGGTAGAACCCCAATCGACCAGGCGCTGAACTGGAACAACCTGCACGCCCAACTGCTGGCGCAGTTCTGCCATCACTTCCAGCGGTCGCGCCCCGACGCGATCCACTTTGTTGATGCAGATCAAGCAGGGAATGCGCATGGCTTGGAGAGCGTTCCACAAAGATCGCGTGTGGGACTGCACACCATCGACGGCAGACACCAATAAGATGGCGCCATCCAAAATCTGCAGGCTGCGTTCCACCTCGGCGGCGAAGTCCACATGACCAGGTGTATCCACGAGGCCAATCCAAGCATGCCGCCATGCTAGAACTTGGGCGGCACTGCGCACAGAAATCCCGCGCAAGCGCTCCACAGCAAGATCATCGCTGTGGGCGGTTCCGTGATCAACCCGTCCTAGCTGGGGAATGGCTCCGGCTTGAAACAGCATTTGTTCGGTCAAGGTCGTCTTGCCCGCATCAACGTGGGCAACAATCCCAATGTTCCACTGCGGTGGTGTACCACCAGAAGGGTGGTTAGCGGTGCCGCCATTCTCTGGGAGGCGCGCCTTGGGCGTTTGTGGCTCGCTGGCGCTGCTTTCGGTCCTCTGCATAGCTTGTCCTCTCCCCTCCTGACGAATGACGAGCCAGTGTGTTCAATATGTGATCCCGCGTGGTTTACGGCGGAGTACGAACCGCCGCAAAACCGGGAAACCAAAACAAGGAAGCAAAGCAGCGAACCTGGTATCTGGGAGAAACTCCCAGGCACCAGGTTCAAGGGAGGTTTGTCCAATCATGGTCGGTTAAAACGTTACACCGGCCCGCAAGATCACATTGGCATACGGTGTACATTCGCCGGTACGGACCACCGCTCGGCATCGCCTGCTGGCGGCTTTCAATGACTCATGGTCCGTCAGTTCTAGACCATCCCGCCCGAGCACTTTCAGGATATCCTCCCACATCTGCGGCGATTGCTGGTGGGTTTCTTCGGCGAGGAAGAATCCTTCGACTGCTAGTTCAGACGAAATAGCCTCCAACACCGGCAGAAATCCTGGTACATTAGGACTCACAGCCAGGTCGATTCGTTCCACATCCGGTGGAATTGGCAGTCCGGCATCGCCAATACAGAGTGTATCGCCGTGGCCGAGCTCGGCCGTGATTTGTGACAAGCGCCCATGCAGTAGACCTTGTTTCTTCATGAAAACTCCCCATTTCCTTGAGGATCTACGGTTCGACTCGGAGAAACGCCTGTTGAAAGGCGTTTCCAGCTCATTCGTTAACCACGCAGTGCTCTCTATGAGACAGGACTGCCAGCAGGCCTGTTGCACAGCCGGGTTCCAACGCCCAATGTTGACTGTTCCGCTCGGGGAAATGCCGGCTACGCGGCATTTCGTACTCCGTCGTTAACCACGCAATGCTCTCTATGAGACAGGACTGCTAGAGCAGTGTTTGAAAGTCCGCCAGCGGTCCTGCGTACGGCGCCTGTTCAAATCGACACGGCTGCTCCACGACTCGTGGATCCTGCTGTTCGGTTAGAACCTGCAGCAGTTGCTGGTGCAGCTGATCCTCCACAGCTTGATATTCTGGCTGTCCAGCCACATTGTTCATGTAGTGCGGATCTTTGGCAAGATCATAGAGCTCGGCGTAAGGACGTTTGCCGAACGCCAGTTGGAACAGCGGTCGCACTTCCTCATCGCCGCGGTGATACACCATCCATGCTTTGGTCGGACTGGCATCCAAATCTGCATAGGCTGTTCTTGTCTTCCACTGCAGATCCAAGTATTCGGGAGGCGCCTTATCTGGGTCATCAAGGCCTTTCGGATCGCCCATGGGCCAACGGTCCGGCTCAAAGTTAATAATATACAAGAAATCCTTGGTACGGATCGACCGCTGCGGATATGGCAGATCACCTTCGCGAGCGTCATTAACGTGGCGTTCGCGACCCGTAACCACGAAGGTTCGTTCTGATTCCACCTGGCCGGATTCTGGCCGTTCTAACAGTGGAACCAAGCTCTTGCCGGCAACCGGTTCAGGTAGAGTAACACCAGCGGCTTCGGCAAAGGTAGGAGCCAAGTCCATGATGTTGACGAAGTCATCGATGACTCGACCTGGCTGCACCCGGCCCGGCCAGCGCACTGCCAGGGCCACTTCGGAGCCAATGTTGTATAGGTTGCACTTGGCCCGCGGCATTCCGGGAATTCCATGGTCGCCGCTGACGACAATCAAGGTGTTCTCTAGTTCGCCAATCTCCTCTAAGCGCTGGATCAAGACGCCCAAACCTGCATCCACCGCTTGGCACTCACCGAGATAATCACAGAAGTCTTCCCGGACATCCGGCACATCGGGCAGAAAATCAGGCATCCGACCTTCCAGGTCATCCGGTTCTAACCCCCACAGCGCCTTTCCTGAACCCTGTTCCCAGGTGCGATGCGTGTTCGTCGGTCCCCACCAGTAGCAGAAGGGTTTACCTTCCGGACGAGCTGCCAAAAACTCGTCAAAATTCTGACGCGTTTCTGCCAAGAGCTCTTCTTTGGCGGCATCGATTCCCACGATCGCTGCCCGTTCGGTTGCGTTATGGGAGAAATTGTTGAACTTGCCGCCAGCTCCGTTATAGGCTGTGCGCTTCCCACCGTAAGGGGCATTGTGCGTCTTTCCTGGCGCCCAAACCTTGTAAGTGTGCCCAATATGGTAACCAGCTTTTTCTAATTCCAGTGGATAAGAGGGTATGGTTTCATCCCACACGGCTCCCACCAAAATAGCTCCTAATCCCGTCTGCCAAAAATAGCGCCCGGTTAAGAGTGAACTGCGGCAGGGGGTGCATGTCGGTGCGGGAACAAAGGAATTTCGGAACAAAGCTCCCTCCGCAGCAACACGGTCAAAATTCGGGGTATTGATAAGTTGGTTCACCGATTGCGCGGTCTCGTGCTCGGCGTAGGCACTGGCATAACGTCCCCAGTCATCGGCAAAAGCAAACAATATGTTCATGCAAATCCCACCTTCCTTAGATACATCATGCTACATGTTGGACGTAGCGTTCAGCAGCCCAGATAGCCTCTATCTAACTACGCACTCGTTCCATAGCAAACAGCGCCAACAGCGGTTCTTCGAACTCGCTCACAGTCACCCTTGCGACAATCCAGCACTGATTCCACAATCGCATTCACTGGCATGACTTGGCAGAACGTCCAGACCAAGGAGTGCCAAAGCCGCTGCACCTACAAGACCGGCATTGGCTCCCAAGTGAGCCTCGACGACTTCGACGGTATCCACAAGGCCAGGAAGAACCCTTTGGTTCATGACCTCCTCAGCTGGCCTCAATAACACAGGTCCCGCTGCGGCTAAACCGCCGCCCACAACAATTTTCTCGGGGTCAAAGAGGTTCACGAGGTTTGCCAAGCCAACACCCAGGTAATACGCGGTTTCAGCCACCAGCAAAGACGCTTGCGCGTGACCTTCTGCAGCCATCCGGAACAGCTGCTGGCTGTCACTGCAGATGGCATCTTCCTGCGCTCGATGGGTCAATGCCGTTCCTGATGCGTAGGCCTCAAGACAGCCCTGACCCCCGCAGCTGCACATGCGGCCTCCGACAGCAATGGTCATGTGGCCCAACGCCGCCGCATAATTTGCTTTGCCACGCAGTAGCTTACCCTGGTCAACCACAGCTCCACCAACACCCGTGCCCAAACAAATATAGACAAAATGTTCACACCCGCGCCCGGCGCCGAAGAGCTGCTCACCCAAAGCCGCTGCATTGCCATCATTGTCGACGAAGCACGGCACCAACCACCGATGCTGGGCGGCATCACGCAGCGCCGTCCCCGTCCAATTCGGTATCGACTGCGTAGCGCTGGTAATGGTCCCCAACTTTGGATCGACTTCGCCGGCCGTGCCGATGCCGACGGCATCCACCTGACCGGGATACGTCTGTAACAGCCGATCCCCAAGAGCGAACAGCTGCTCAAGCACCCTTTGGCGACCTTCACTGCCGCCACTGGGCACCACTTGCTGCTCCAAGATGCGGCCAGTCTCATCCACAATCCCACCGGCGATTTTTGTCCCTCCAACATCAAATGCTAAGATATTTGCCATCCCTGTTCCTCCCATTGCCATTTCTAGTGCCTGCAGTGGCATTGCACCGGTTGCGATTGCCCACTCCAACACGTACGAAAGCTGCTGTTGAGCGGTCTTTTTTTCGTGCTCAGTCTCAAACGACAACCCTCTCAGGTTCTAGAAACTGGTGCGCTGCCAGCCTGCGCTGAGTTACGCTAAGCCGGCCGTTCTTTGGCTGCAGGCTGGTGCCTGATACACTATGGTTTGTGTTTGTTCGTTCAGTACAGCGAAGTAAGCGTGTTATCCAGACTTAACGCCCGGGCAGCGCTCGCCAGAACCGTTTTGTGATCTCCATAGGACGCGTCACAGCACTGCCTACGACCACAGCCCAGACACCTAAAGCAAAAGCTTGCTCTAGCTGTTCCGGTGTCCAAAAGCCACCTTCGGCAACAACGGGAACTGACAACCGACGCATATCTGCTAAAAATTGGAAATCTGGACAGATGCCGAAACGATCCTGCGTAAACCCGAAGGTGGACGAGACCATATCTACACCGATATCTGCAGCGCGGTCAGCATCAGCCAACGTGGCACAATCGGCCATCACTTGGACGCCCAGCTCCTGCCGAATACGGGGAATGAGATCGTGCAATGGCTCGCCAAAGGGCCTGTTATGGCGCACATCCACGGCCACAATCTCCGCTCCAGCTAAAGCCAACGCTTTGGCATGTTCGAATGTGGGAGTGATGCACAGCTCACCGCCGTTGTTTACCACCTTCTGAATTCCAATCACCGGTAAGCCCGTGATCGAATGACACACTTCCACTTCCTGAATACCATTGGTGCGGATGCCTGCAGCACCGCCTAGCTTAGCGGCTCGAGCCATACCCGCCATTAAAATGGGTCCGTGCAGAGGCTCTTCATCCAAAGCCTGGCAAGATACTACGAGTCCATCCTTGATTCTCTCCAGTGCTGTCATACATTCCTTCCTTTCGCACAGAACAATGTCTAAGGCGATTCAGTCACAAACGCGGCCCTGCCGATTGCCAGGAGCCGAGCGGGAAAATAGTGATCCCAGCGTCATTGAGCGACTCCAGGCATCAGGATGCTCGCTTCCTATCCATTGAACCAGGGCGTAAAGTTGGTGCTCCAAGATCGGTGTTCGAAGAACGCTTCTACAAGATCGGCTCTGCGCTCGCCAGCTTCTGCGAAGCTCCCAGCTACAACGGCCGGATGCTGGGCCACTCCAATCTAACTCCCTGTTTGCGCAGCACCGACTGGAATTCTTCCAGCAGAGAATCGCTCTCGCGTACGGCTCGCGGCGGAACACCCTGATCCAAAGCGAACGCCGCCAGATAGCCAGCTGATTCGCCGATATTCCACTCCACTGGATGCAGCCGATAGCAGCCATTGGTGATGTGCGTAACTCCCAGATTTTTGCAGGCCGGCAGAAGATTGTTAATCCGCACAGGAAGGAGGGCGCCCAGTGGAATCTGGAATGGCCAAGAGCCAATATCGATGTAGTTCACCCCTGTGGTGCTTGGGTGCAGATCAATGCGGTAAGCGCCGATGCCCACAGAATCGGTGAAGACTTCCGCACCGCGGTCTCCCCGGACATCGCTGGCGATATGCTGCTCCACCACCGTGAACTCTGCCTTAATCCGACGGGACTCCCGAATGTACGGATACATGGCCAGACCATCCGTCGTGCCAACGATATCTGGGCGTAGACGCAGCTCCGGATAGCCAAACCCTTCATCATGGCGAGGGGCTTCAGTCTGCATCCAGTAAAGAAACGACAAGCTCAGTTCCTTGGCCTGGCGCAAATGCAGATCCCGTTCCTCGGCGGGCACATCAATAATCGGGCCCAACCAATAATCCACCTGCGGCCAATTCACCAACGATATCGAACTGGGAAACGCACCTGGTGCGAAGTGATGTTTGTCCAAGATTTGCCGATAATGGAACAGTGCATAGGCACCTTCCATAGGCAGGAGACTTGCCAAAAAAGGCTTGCCCGTAATCGGCTGTGAATATGTCCAATCCAGCAAACGGCCCGGCCAAAACTGCGGTTCATACCTGCTCCAGAAATCGTAGTTAGCCGGTTTTGGAATGGTGTTATCCGCGCCTTCGTTGAAATCCACCGCAAAACAGTATGTCAAAGACTGCTGGCACATCGGTTCTGCCGGCCCAGTCTTGGCATGAGGCTCGCCTGTATCGGCTTGCGACTCGGCCCCCACAACATACTCAACCCCGGCCAAGGGCAGAACATCGCCCATTTCGGTGGCATCGAGAAAGTACGGAGCTGTCAAAACCCTGCTTTGACCCGTAGCGCCGTCCAATGTGGTCACCGAAACAAGGGCATCTCCAACCGTTTCAGCAGCGGTAACGTTGTGCTGCAGAAGGATACGGACACGTCCGCTGCTGGTATATGGAGCAAGCATCTCGTACAGAACCGCCAAGGCCACTTTTGGTTCGTGGCAGAGGCGACTTACATTGCCGCTGCCGGGATTGAGAAATGCATCCTCTTGGGCGGCGGCTGTCAACGGATAGTTCCGTTTATAGTATTGGCGAACTCGGTGGCGGAATTGCTGGTAAGACGCTGTCGAACCACCCACTTCGATCCAGGGGTTCTCATCCGGTGGCACTGCCTGGCTTGTCAATTGACCACCGATCCACCCTGTTTCTTCTGTCATGATCACCTGCTTACCAGCCTTCGCCAAGGCCAACGCCGCGGCACAGCCACCAACACCACCACCAAGAATAACCACGTCTGCATGTAACGTCGATTCACTGCTTATCATGTTTTTACCTCCGATGAAGTAATGGAGTCATGGAGAACTGACGTATTTCGGGAATATTGTTCCCCATCAATTTCCTTCCGCCAAAGGCTTAGGGATTCCTGCTTCTGCCGCTCTTGAACCGTTACAGCGGTCGGCAGCAAGCTAGAATATATTTCCTTCTACCAGGTATATGTAATTTTCTTCCATCCTAAAAGGCGAATCTCAAGACCGAGCCAACTCAGCCAACGCCGCTTCATCGACGACATGAATCCGGCCGCGTCCGAGCCGCACGATGCCCTGGTTCTGCAGTTCCTTCAGGGTTCGAGACACCACTTCGCGCGCTGTACCCAATTCGACCGCCAACGCCTGGTGCGTGATGGTTACGGCTGGATGTTTGGTTTCTTGAACCCGCTGCCATAGAAAGTTAGCCAACGCAGTACGACGAGACGTAAAGGCCATGGTATCGATCACCTGGATCACATCGGCCAGCCGTTCTAGACTCTTGCCCAACACGTACTGCTGCAGTGCAGAACTGGATTGCAGCAGGCGGCGAAACAACTCAGCGGGGACAACAAGTAGCTCGGTGTCCATTTCGGTTTCGGCAATGGCTGGAAATGCGCGGCTGTTCATGATGCAGGCGGCAGAGATGAGGCAGGTGTCACCGGGCGCAATGCGATACAGAGTTACTTCGCGCCCATCCGGCGACAGCTTATAGACCCGAATTCCTCCAGACACAATCCAAAAGATGTTTTGGCAGGTGATACCTTCTTCCATTAAGACGCGTCCAGCCTCCCAATGAAGCTTGCGAGCCTGCTGCGCAAAAAGGTCCCGTCCGGCCTGATTGAGGTCCTCATAAAACGGAAACGCGCGTGCCAGCAGATCCTGGCGCTCTTGTGAATGACCAGCGCCTTCCATGGACTCCTTTGCGCTGCCGCGGCTGCATTGCCCATCCTCAACGCCCTGTTCTTTGGCCCCACCCAGTGAGCCAGATGCACCCAGCTCGGTCGGTTTCCCCAGCTTGTCCGGTTTGGTGCGCTTGCCGGGCTTTTGGCGTTCTGTCACTGCGATCACCCCTGGCTGTGGTCGAATCTGCTCGCCGTTGCGCTAACCGTACCGTTAGCGGTTACACGGTCGCTTACTGGTCGTGTAATGGCCGTGTGCTGGCCGTGCGCGGGCCACCTACACGGTTGTACCCTAACTGTTTTTCAGTCCGGAACCGGTCATGATCGCCACGACAGGCTCATCCCAGACGACCGGTGAACGAAACCCCTGTCCGTCACAGTCCGCGCCCAGTTCATTGGCTCGATACCAAGATTCTGCCGCCTCAGGCTCAACCTGATCCAATGCTATGTGCTGCTGCCAAGCGGCCAGCACAATGGCTGCCGTCTTTTCCACGTAGAAGCCCTGTCGCGCCCAGGCATGCCAGGCTTCCATGATTTTCTCGTCGTCCACGGTGACGATCGTGCCGCCACTGTGGGCAACGGCCTGAACGATCTCCGCCAAACGCGGTGGAGCCCCCACGGCGATACCTTCAGCGACGGTCGGCTGGACAGCGGACGCCTGTCCACCGTGATAGGCCTGGTAAACGGGACTGCAGTTTGCAGCCTGCGCAGCCACCAGCCTTGGCATACCCCGACCCAGTTGTTTGAAGCCCTGGTACAAACCTAAAAGCAGCGAGCCGTGTCCCACTGGCAGGAGTATGCTGCCCGGAACCTTCCCTAACTGCTGAACGATCTCCCCCGCCAAGGAACGAACGCCCGCGAAGAACAGTGGATTAAACACGTGCGAAGCATAGTAAGTCATTGCTGCCGCTTGCTTAACCGCCTCGGAAGCGCAGTCCCTCGGGCCGGGAACTTTGACAATATCAGCGCCGTAGATCGCCATCTGCCGCAGTTTTCCCGGAGACGTCGCTTCGGGAACATACAGCTGGCAATGGATACCGGCGGCGGCGCAGTACGCCGCTAACGAGGAAGCCGCATTGCCCGACGAATCTTCCACGACCCTGTGAATCCCCCAGCACCGGAGATGGTCAACCAAATAGCGGGCTCCGCGATCTTTGAATGACCCTGTGGGCTGCTGACCCTCCAACTTCAAATGGAGTTTGTGTTCGCCTCTCTCTACGCAAAGCAGAGGCGTGGGTGCTTCACCCAGGGATATGGCATCTTCAGGTAGTTCGGGATAGCTCCCTGCTAAACCAAACAACCCGCCGCACTGGCAGCGATAGGCAAGCCCACGAGCGCTGTAGTTGCTCCCGCAGCGCTGGCAGCTGAACAAGATTTCCACCGCAGCACAC
>SLOZ01000448.1 GCA_007132255.1 Limnochordia bacterium
AGCCCAATGCCGAAAGGCTTTGGGAGTACCAGCAGAAAAGCATCTAGCTGCACCAGCCTTAGGATGAATGAAGCGCCGCTGCCTGTTTCGAAGGCAGCGGCGCTTCTGTTCGTCTACTTGAGATACTTGTCGAACCATTGGGTCATTTCCTGCAGGCGGCGAATCCGGTGTTTGGGTTTGCCCGAACGACTCAGTTCATGGTTTTCGCCGCGAAACATGACGAGTTTGCTGTCGACGCCGTGATACTTTAAGGCCGTAAACATCTGCAGCCCTTCCGGCAGCCAACAGCGATAGTCGTTTTCAGAGTGGATGAATAGCGTAGGTGTCTGGGCTTTATGAGCATTTTTCAACGGTGAATGGAACCACAGCTTTCCCATGTCAGACCAGGGCGTAGCACCGATCTGATCGGCGTTAAAGAAATAGCCAATGTCCGTGGTGCCGAATTTGGAGAGCCAATTGGAAATACTGCGCTGCGACGCCGCAGCTCGAAAACGCTGCGTATGGCCAATCATCCAATTGGTCATGAAGCCGCCGTAGGATCCGCCTGTGACAGCCAGTCGGTCTGGATCCAAACTTGGATACCGCTCCAGAACCGCATCTACGAAGGCCATAAGATCATCGTAGTCGATGGTGCCATAGCGGCCGCGAATATCCGCAAATTCGTTACCCTTACCATCACTGCCTCTGGGATTGCAGAAAAACACAAAATAGCCTTGGTGAGCCCAGTACTGCATTTCGTGATAGTACACATCACTGTAGACGGTTTTGGGTCCACCATGGATATTGAGAATGCCAGGGAATGTCTTGTCTTCCTGCCATTGTGCCGGTTTTAGTACCCAACCATCGATGAACACATTCGGTTCGGTCTCAATGGTGAGCGCCTCGGGCTGGATAGCGGTGCGCTCGGCAGCGAACCACGCGTTGTGGACCGTTACGGCTTGTTCCGTCTGGTTCTCCATAGCATAGAGTTCTTGGAGAGCCAAACCCCGCAAACCGATGAAAAGAAGCTTCCCTTCATGGACAGAGAAACTGTCCACAGAGCCAGCGGCCGCTGTCAGTCGCTGGATTGTGCCATCCGTTTGCAGCACTTGCACGTAGGAGTAGAATCCATCGGTGGTCAGGTGATAGAACTTACCCTGGTCCACCTGGGCCGATTGGCCACCGCCGTAGCGGACATCCGCTCCGACCCGGTTATCCATTGTCCGGTCGAACTCCGGTGTTAAGAGCTGCGGCGCAGTCTCTGTTTCAGTCAGATTCAACAGATAAAACCGAGGGTTTTCGTTGAGACCATACTCCAGTTTGGGGCTGGCACCAGCCACAATGATGTCGCTGCTCAAAAAGTGAGCCTGCGAAAACGACAAGCCGGAATCCTGCGCCAACTGTGACCAGGCGCGGCTCTTGAGGTTGAGACGGAACAGGTGCGTCTTGATGTCCATTCGGCCGACGATGTATTGCCCCACTATGACAGCCTCTGACCGGTCCGGATTGAGCTCAACCTCACTGACGTCAAAGGTTGGCTCTGTCAGTGGCTGCAGCTCGCCGCTGGTATCCGTGTAGATATACAAACGGGACCGGTGCATGCTCGTGAAGCCTTGACCGTTTTGCCAAAATGGAATTTCCTCCAAGACCTCGTAGTCTTTGTTTTCCCGGCGCTGCTGCTCGGCAGCTTTGCTGTCGTTGGCTGCGAGATCCTTCAGGACATCTTCCTGCGGATCGTACTCGGCTACCAGGAGAAACTGGTTCTCTGGCAGGACTTTGACTGTCTCGACGTTGAGCGGCACGCGAAAGCGTTCACGAGCCTCGCCGCCATCCACTGCAATTTGGTAGAATACCGTCAGCGCTTCTCCATTGTTCTTGGCTTCCTTATCTTTCGGGTCCCGCGTGGAAGGAAAAAGAACCGTACGCCCGTCAGCGAGCCAGACAAAACTCCGCTCGTTACCAAAGGCTGTCAATTGGCGGTTCGTTTGCGTTTCAGGGCTATATAGCCAAAGGTTGCTTTTGTACCCATTGTCGTCCATATCGGCATGGTGGACAACATAACAAGCTAGGTCGCCTTGGCGATTGTGCTCAATGTTGGACAGAAAGTGAAATCTGGTCAAGTCATCCAGTTGAATAGGCTGCAGTGGTCTCATCCCCTCATGATTTCATGTCTGGCACGACAGCGCTGTACGATTGCTGGTACTACAACAACGTCGTGAGTCCTAAAAAGGCTCTCACGACGCCAATCGCAGCAGGTTAGGTTTACTCAATAGGTCAGAATAACGGCAACGAACTCCAGCGGTTCCGAACCGGTATTAGCAATGGAATGACTGGCGCCGCCGCCGGTAACCACTGCATCCCCAGGGTTCACCACTTCTTGGTTGCCATCGTCCACAACGATGCCCTGTCCAGACAAGATGTAGTATATTTCTTCTTCTTGCTCATGAGGGTGCAGGCCAATGGATGCTCCCGGCTCCAAACTAATGCGTCCAACCAAACGAGCTTTACCCTGTAGTTCATCTTGGTTCACAATGTGCTGAATTTTGGTCGTACCCTTACCGTCGCGCATGTTTTCGCGTATGTCCCATTTCATGTCAGCTGCTGATTTGATCATTGTGCCACCTCCCGATCAATTTGAAAATCCTTCAGTCCTATTGTATACGTTTCGCTACCCACTTACAACGAGGGATTTTTCATTTCATGGCGAATGTTGTGAACAAACGGAACCCGCTGCCAAGGACGATGCACTGACTGAGGAGGAAACACGTATGAGTGAAG
>SLOZ01000205.1 GCA_007132255.1 Limnochordia bacterium
CAGATACCAGGTGACCGCTACTTCTGCAAGTCTCCCAAGTTCTACACAGGCGGCATGACGCGCCGAAGACCTCCGAGTGTCTTACCGCCAACAACTCGAAGGTCTTCGTATCCTACGTATCCCATTTTCGTTCTACATTCCCATTTCTAGACTTCCACATCCGAACGACTAACCGCCAATGGCTTCCAGGAAACGCCGAATCACATCGGCTCCGCCGATGAACGTTCCGATCGTGCTCCCTACATTGGTCAGTGCGACCACCAACAATACTTTGGTCACTTTGTTCGTCCAAAATCCACGAAACGTAGTAAGATCATCTCCTAAGCTCTCAAAATCCTGAACCCTAGGTCGTCGCACCAAGGCTTCAACGATCCCGGCGATCCAGCCCGCTGCCAAGAATGGGTTGAGTGAGCTCAAAGGAGCAGCCAAAAAGGCAGCCAGTATAGTCAAGGGGTGTCCCCAGGCGATTAGCGCTCCCAAAGCCGAAAAACTTCCGTTCCACAAGACCCAGCTTATGGACTGGCTGATACCGATATCTCGATTGAGAAAAAATGTGTAACCGATGATTCCCAGAATCACCAAGGGAATCAGCCAAGGTATGATCCGCGGCCACCGGGATTTCTGCGGGACTTGGGATAGACTCCGCAAATCTTGTTCATGATGAATCTGTTCGAGGATTCCCGGAACATGAGCAGCCCCCAAGACTGCAACGATCTTCTGGCCCGGCGCTGTTTTGATTTTCTGCGATAGATATTGGTCCCGCTCATCAATCAAAGGCTTCTTCAGCTGCGGAAACGAATCGGTAAACTCCTCAAGCATCGCAGCTAGAAGATCTTTGGACTTCATGGCTTCCATTTCTTCTTCAGTGATTTCTTCCCCTGCGACCAAACTCATCAAGATTTGGATCATTAATTTCAGCTTGCCGATCAAGCCAATTCCATGCCAGACCCGCTGAAAGGTCACTTGAATATCGCGGTCTGCCAAGACCAAACGAGCATTATTTTCTTTGGCAGAGTTGATCCCTTGGATCATTTCCTGACCAGGTGTTACACCAAATTGTTTGGCCATTCGCCGTTGAAAGGATGAGATGATCAAGTTCATTAAGAGCAGTGTTGCCTTTTTCTCTTTGACAATCCGGAAAATATCCGTATCCTTCCACTTTTGGCCCGCTGTAATCGAGTGGTACCGCTGCTGGTCCAGTTCGACACACACGGTGTCTGGCTGTTCACGATCAATGATTTCTTTGACTTGTTCGGCGCTGCGCTTGGACACGTGTGCTGTGCCGATCAGAATGAGCTCTTTGCCTTCATACTCGAGGCGAGTGACGTTCTCTTCGTCCTGATGCTCATTGGCAGTCTCGGAGTCGCTCTGCTGTTCCAGCTCGTTCTGGCTGTCTTCGGCTACTGGATCCGCGGCATTCGAGACGTCAACTCCATCTTGAGAGCTGCCCTGAGATTGCGAGTGAGCATTGGTTTGGGTTTGAGCTTGTGATTTGACTGCATCAGGCTTTTCGTTAGTTTCCATAGTGTACCGTCCTTTTCTCAACATCTGCCAATTTCCACCAGAAGCCAGATGGTCCTGTTGGTCAATGCAGATTGGTATCGTCGTTCTTCTTAAGAATCAGCAACAATCCCTGATTAAAGAGGGATTTGCACGCTCATTGTACCATACATTCTCGAAGAAATCGTGGTTTTCCGTGATTTTTCCCACAATAGTGTCTTCCTCGAGGGATCGTGTGATTTAGGCCGGTGTTAGAGTTCTTTTGCTGTACAGCCGTCACTCCATAGTTGCACGGAAAACTCGTTCCATATCCTCCAAATGCTCCACCCACCACAGTACATGCTCGTGGTATTCATCCCATTTTTTCTTAAACTGCGCCTCGGAGACATTGACATCGTCAAAGGGCCACATATTGAGCATACTGCAAAACAGCCACATTTGGGGATAATCCCGGACCTGCTCAACATCGGCGTGGCAAGCATCTACATAAGCCTTAAGAGCACAGTGAATGAGTGGTTCATCGCTGCGGAAAGACTGATCCATACCATACATGAAATCAAAACCCTGAACGAGATACGATAGGTTGTCGAAATCAAGCACAGCGGCTACGTGGCCATCGGAGTCGAAGATAAAATTCCCTGGGTTACAGTCCCCATGCACCCATTGTCGGTGCAGACCCTCGACTGCCCGCATTTGATCAAGGTTTTCGTCGAACAGCCGCAGATGACGTTCCAACGCGGGGATGAGGATAGGTGCGAGCGGGTATTCACCGTCTTTGGCCTTCTGTAAGCATTCCACCAGTCTTTGCCGCCCCCATTGAACATTCATCTTCCAGTTGTAATCGCCCCGCAAGTCCGCAGCGTCCAAATACATCATGACCGTCTGGATCTCGCCAAGAACTCGTCCGAAATCCGCAGCCGACACGGCATCGAACTGTCCTTCAGATAAGCTGTTGCCTTCGATAAAATCAAAAACAACATACCACCCATCAGCGTATTTCAGCGACGACGAACCGGCCAATGTGGGAATCACTGCCGCCACAGGTATGTCGTGGCGTCGGGCATGTTCATTACCTCGCAATGATCGCCGCACGCGATGCTCGTCGGCCTTCTGGGCATCATACCATTTCAACGCCAGGTTGGTGTCGGACGTTACGATCTTCTGAATTCCGTGAGCGGCGCCACCTGCGACTTTCTCAATGGTCGTTACGTCAATTCCGTAATGTTTCTGCAGCAGGTGTTTGGTCTCCTG
>SLOZ01000096.1 GCA_007132255.1 Limnochordia bacterium
AGCGGCCGTACTTGGGTGGTGGGTGTCCTGGTGCCATCATTGAATGCAAGCTTTTTTGGTCCGATTCTCGAAGGTATTCAAGAGACATTGACCTTGTACGGGTACAATATGATGGTCTGTTCGACCTATCATAAGCGCGGCAATGAGTGGACCTTCTCCAAACTGCTGTGGGAAAAACGCGTGGATGGTCTCTTGGTTGTGACTCCCCGAGAAATCACGGAACCACCGGTGCGGGCACTCCTATTGGAGACCGCTGGCGATCGGTTTCCGGTGGTCGCTGCCGATGGGGAATTGGCTGAAGCCGACATATCTGGTGTCTGGGTCGACAATTATTTGGGAGGCTATCTGGCGACACAGCATCTTATTCAGTTAGGACATGAGCGCATTGGGCTGCTATCGGGAGTTCCTGGAGCACGCGAAGCGCGTCAGCGCCAGTTGGGGTATGAAAAGGCCATGATGGATGCTGGGCTTCCACTGGACCCGGAGCTGCAGGTGGTGGCTGGTGCCTATCGTCCGGAAGACGGACTGCGCGCAGCGCCGCAGTTGCTTGACCGCAAGCCCGAAGCAGTGGTGGCCATGGCAGACGGCTTAGCCTGGGGCGTCATACAAAGCGCTGTTCAGCGGGGACTTCAGGTGCCGAGGGATCTCTCTGTGATCGGATACGATGATGTCGCCTATGCCGAGTTGATCACGCCCAAACTGACCACTATACGACAGCCATTGCGTCAACTAGGTGTTGTGGCTGCCCGCAAGCTCGTTAAAACGATTTCTGGCGAAGAGCCCGAAGTGACCCAGACGACGCTGCCGGTGGAGTTGGTCATTCGAGAATCCACAGCACCGCCACTCAGACTCTTGTGAACTGATGGCCACGAGCTCCGACAACGAACGGTATGCTAGGAGCGGAAGGGAATACTCGTCGGCTGACGAAGTGAAGATGGAGTCGTTGAATAACACGAAATCCCAGAATTGGTGGTGACCGAGATGGCTGAATTGTGGCAGGGCAGTGTTGTGTTCTTTGGAGCGTCTAGCTTAGACGATGTGCATGCGTTCTATCACGGGTGTCTCGAACTTCCCTTGTACAAGGATCAGGGCTTGTGCCGCATCTATGAAGTTCCAGGAGGCGGGATGCTGGGATTTTGTTCGCACTTGGCTGTTCAGTATGAGGAAAAGAGCCCGATCATAACCCTGTTGACCGATGATGTCGATGGCCTTTATGAGCGAGTCTTGGAATACGGCTACCGGCCAGAAACAGAACCCAAGGTTTACAGTAAGTTCAACATCTATCACTTTTTCCTCAAGGATCCCAGTGGCTACACCGTAGAAATTCAAACGTTTTTGGACTAATATCCGTTGAAACGTCCGCATTGGTTTTCTACTTCGGCGCGCCATGCGACGAGGTTTTTCTCTTACTATCGGTGTTAGAATTCTTGGTTCGGCAAACAAAACGCATGGCCAGTTGCCTTGGATCATGAGGCGTTAGCCAAGTGGATGGAATACGAAGGACGTGGTGGTGTTTTGAAATTCGTGCCTGGGATGGCAGCGGCTTTGGCAGTCGCTTTTGCCGCTCGTTGGATTCCTTATCATGGGTTTGGACTGGGAGCTATGATCTGGGCCATCGGCCTTGGAATGGCGGTGGGTTTTCTGTGGGGTGATGTTCTGCCACTCAAACCAGGCGTGGATGTGGTGGGCAAATATTGGCTGCGTGCAGGCATCATTTTCATGGGGGCACGTCTGCACTGGGGACAGGTGGCAGCGGCCGGTCCGCAGATCCTTGTCTTGGACGCGGTCAACATGGGACTGGTGCTGATACTGTTGCTGTTCGTGTGGCCATTTGGTGGTTTAAGTCGTCGGACTCAAATTTTGACGGGCATCGGTAGCGCTATTTGTGGCGCCAGTGCCATTGCGGCGGTGTCTCCAATCCTCATGGCTGATGAAGAGGAAACGGGGCTGGCTTTGGCGCTCGTCACGGCTTTAGGGATGGCTGGAACGCTGGTTCTGGCTTGGGTGTATCGGACGTTCATGCTCACCGATGCTGCCTTCGGGATCCTTACCGGTTCCCTACTACAGGAAACCGGTCACGTGGTGGCTGCTGCGGGTTTAGCGGGACCAGCGGCCATGGAGACGGCGCTGCTGGCCAAGCTGGTCCGTGTGGCTATGCTGGTGCCCGTTTCGTTTGTCCTTTCGCGCATATTCAGCAAGGGTAAAGGAGCTCTAGCGGTGCCCTGGTTTGTCTTGGGCTTTGCCGGATTCAGTGTGCTGCGCACGATGGACGTGGTTACACCCCAGTTTACGGGATATCTGACAGCGTTCTCAGGTTGGCTGCTTACGGCTGCGATGGCTGCCATTGGCATAAAGATGCAGCCCAAGCAGCTGCGTTCCCTGCGGTGGCGGCATTTGGGGCAGGGAATACTTTTGTTCAGCGCCGTATTGGCAGTCAGTTCTTTGATCCTGCATTACCTAGGAAGTCCCTTCTAGCGCGGCCCTGTTCTCCAAAGAACAAAACGTGGTCTGCGACCCCGTGGGAAACGCCCTGGAGCAGACGTCCGGCTCCCCCCGGTTGTATAGAAATAGGCTGGCCCAGTATGTTGATGAAACAGGTGCACTGGCGCATGGAACGAACACAGGAAAGAACGACCAGCCTCATGGCACCGAAGAACGGTGCCGCTGCTGGTCGTTTTGGTTCTGCCGCATCAGGAACGGCCGGTTGGCTTTAGATACTCCTGCATGGAGCGAAGAAACTCAGC
>SLOZ01000243.1 GCA_007132255.1 Limnochordia bacterium
ACTCTGTCGATCCCCTGGATTATGGCCGTTTTTTGATCGGTGTATGGCGCCAGTGGCTGCAAAACGACGTGGGCACGGCGTTCATGCAGACGTTTGAAGGCGCTCTGGCTTCCTTAGCAGGCTTACCTGCAGGTCTATGTGTGTTCTCCAAGACGTGCGGTGGGAACATCATCGTCGAACACAACGGAGATGTCTACCCCTGTGATCATTTTGTGAGTTCGCCGCTGCTGCGCGGCAATATTTTCGAACACTCTCTCGAAGAGATAGTGCAGTCGCCAGAACAACAAGCATTCGGCGAGGCAAAACATACTGAACTGCACACGGACTGCTTGCAGTGCTCAGTCTTGGATCTTTGTTGGGGCGGCTGTCCTAAAGATCGTGTAGATGGTAAGAGCTCGCTCTGCGAAGGATATCGACTCTTCTTTAGCTACACCAAACCGTATCATGAACGGATCCTGGCTGGACTGCGCCAGCGCAAGGCGGCACCGGAAGTGGTTAAACCCATTGCCCAAGACGTCAGTAGAGCTTGGAGCAGCGCCCAGCGTAACGAGTCCTGCCCCTGCGGCAGCGGTTTCAAGTACAAGCGCTGTTGTGGAAGCCTCCAATAGTGCTGGCACCAAAACGGAACGACGAAGAGAACAGACATGGTCTGTCATTCTTTTGAAGCGGTGATGATGATGCCAATAACCATGGATAAATTGGCCAAACAAAGCGGGTATTCCAAGGCCACGGTTTCTCGGGCTCTGAATGATGATCCGCGAGTCAAAAAAGCAACTCGTCAGTTGATCAAGGACTTGGCGGCCAAGTACAACTATCGGCCGCACGCCGTGGCCAGCAATTTGGCCCGTCGTCAGACCCGCATCATTGGTCTGCTCATTCCCAGGGCGCCGCGGACGGTGGCTGACCCCTTCTTTCTCGAGTTTTTGCACGGTGTCAATGGTACCCTCTTTAACTCGGGATACAGTCTCTTGGTCCCGCAGGTCTCTCCGGATCATGAACAACAGGCCATTGAGCAGTTGATCCATGAACACCGAGTCGATGGACTGATCCTGACCGAGCCTCGCATCAAAGACGATCGCATTGCAGCGCTACAGCAGGAGTCTATTCCGTATGTCTTTTTGGGCAGCACAGTGGAACCCGATGTATTTTGGGTGGATGGCGCCAATGAAGCGGGGGCCTATGCGGCAACCCATCACTTAGTGGAGTTGGGTCACCGCCAGATCGCTGTCATTACGGGCGAACCTGGCCTCATCTCAACGAAAAATCGCATGAATGGCTACCGTCGTGCCCTAAAGGAAGTGGGCGTCGAACAGGAACGCCATTGGACCATCCAATCGGATTATACCCGCGAGGGTGCTTTGGAGGCCGTGTGTCGTTGGCTTGATTCGCGCGACAGCCAGGGCATAACAGCCATATTCTCCTGTAATGATACCATGGCCATTGGTGCACTGCAGGCCTTGAAACGTCGGCAGCGGCGGGTTCCTGAAGACATTGCTTTGGTCGGCTTCGATGGAATTGAAGCTGCCAGTTATGTAGATCCTACCTTGACCACGGTCCAGCAGCCCATCTTCAAGCTGGGGCGGACAGTGGGCAGCCAGCTGCTGCAGCTGCTGCGCGGTGAAGTTCCGGCCGAACAACAAATGATATTGCCGTTGGAGTTGGTTGTTCGCGATTCCAGTGTGCCCCGAAAAATCAATGCAAACGAGGGATGAACATGTTCACATTTCTGGGAACGTCCGCCGGGGAACAATTCCCCGGCGTTTGGTGTAACTGCCACAATTGCCAGCGCGCTCGGCAATGGGGAGGTCGCAATATTCGACGCAACTCCTGTGCTGCTGTGGGCGAACGCACCTTGATTGATTTTGGACCAGCGATACCGATTCAGGCTGAGGCTGCTGGCATCTCGCTGCCACAGGTAGAGACGCTGCTGGTAACCCACGCCCATGAGGACCATTGGCATCCTTGGTACCTCATGTGGCGCCGTTTCCCAGCGGAGCAAACGGCCACTCCACAGGGTCATGAGTTCGGCCCGCTGTTTACTAAGCCCCCTCATTTGACCATCTATGGTAACGAAGCCGTACTGCAATCGGTTGAGCGGGTGCTGGGCGATGATTTTAGCGACTATCATTTGTCGGTAGAGATGGTTTTTCCTTGGAAACGCTATGAGACCAAGGACTTGGCTTTTATTCCGATTCCTGCCAATCATGATCCTAAACAGAGCTGCTTTAACTATATCATTGAATATGAAGGGCGCAGTATTTTATACGCGTCCGATACCGGATGGTTCCTTCCTGAGACGCAGGAGTTTCTCAAACAGTTCTGCTTCGATTTGGTGGTTATGGAAGGGACGTTTGGTTTCAATGACAGCTATGATGTGAGTGCACCGGGGCACCTGAATTTCCACGCCAATCGCCGGGCTCATCGCTGGATGCAGGAAAACTCGATGCTGCAGGATGACTGTGTTTTTGCGATTACACATACCGGTCCGCACCACGCGCAGCCCTATGATGTAGCAGCGCCAATTCTTGACAGCTGGGGGCTGACCCTGGCCTATGATGGAATGCAGGTGGATATGTCTTGAAGATTCTCGATGGTGCTGACATTCCCAGCAGCATCGAAGCGCCGATGAGGTTTGGTGCGTTGGTGACGCCCCGCGGATTATGGACCGTTTCCAGGGACGTCATTGCTTGGCTGCAGCCTCAGGTGTCCACTTCAGAAATGAAA
>SLOZ01000214.1 GCA_007132255.1 Limnochordia bacterium
GAATCGGGATGACCGCGAAAAACCCTTTCAGGAAAACCGAAGCAACGATTGTAGCCGCCAAGGTAAACAACGAAACTCGGACAATAGGGTTGGCAAGGCTAACGGAATCCCCCAACAAACCCGCCATGTCTGCCGCAACTCCAGCCAATCCAAGACCGATGACCATAATTACAGACCCGATCACGACCGGAGGCAAGAGGCGGTCAATCCAGCCAAGACCAATGCGGCCAATTAAGGCTGCCGCCACTACATAAATCAACCCCACGACCACAGCGCCACCGAGAGCATACGATAAGCCATGACTAGCTGATACCGCAATGATAGGGGCGATAAAAGCAAACGAAGAACCCAGATACGCCGGTACCTTACCCTTTGTGATTATGATAAACAATAACGTCCCGGTTCCCGATGCAAAAAGTGCTGCTGATGGATGCATACCTGTGAGCAGGGGTACGAGTACTGTCGCACCGAACATAGCAAACAAATGTTGAATACCCAAAGGAAGCATCTGGAAAAAAGGAAGTCGTTCATCCACACCAATTCGTCTCATTCATTGTTTCCTCCTTTTAAGTCTCACTGGACTTGCTTAAAGGTCTATACGTCCTCCAAGATCACAACGCGGTCGTGATCATCCGTCTCCTCGAGACGTACGGCCACTACTTCTTGCTTGCTCGTAGGTACATTTTTCCCTACAAAATCAGCTCGAATTGGCAGTTCACGATGCCCTCGATCCACCAAAATAGCCAGTTGAATGCTCTCCGGACGGCCTTGATCGACCAAGGCATCGAGAGCTGCTCGCACCGTTCGACCAGTATAAAGAACATCATCAACCAAAATCACCTTCTGCCCTGCCACCGCCATCGGTATTGCGGTCTGGTTGACCACCGGCTGCTCGCCCACAGGACTCAGATCATCGCGATAGAGGGAAATGTCCAACACACCTACAGGTACAGCGCGTCCTTCAATGTCTCGAATACGGTCCGACAGCCGGTGGGCCAAAGGAACACCGCGCGTTTGAATCCCCACTAAGAGCAGCCGCTCAACACCTTTGTTACGTTCGATGATTTCATGAGCTATTCGCGTAAGAGCTCGGCGGATACCATCGCCATCCATTATCTGTGCCTTCTCCTGCAACCGTTTCGTCACCTACCTTCGTCGCAAAATAAAAAACGCTTCCCATCCCGGAAAGGATCGAAAGCGCGCAGCACAAAGGCTCGCTGTTCCTTCTCCGCCTCACGGGACGCTGTTAAAGGAAATCATCTTCCTTAACTTTATACGGAAACACCCGTCTTGTCAAGGTATTTTACGAGCCTTTTCCAGGCTAACCACAAAATCTTGGGGTAGTTCCGCCTGGAATTCCATATCTTGACCATTCGGGTGCTGCAGTGCAAGATAATGGGCATGAAGGAGCTGCCGCTGGGCTCCTAGTTCGTGGCGATTCCAGCCATACAATGGGTCACCCACCAATGGATGCTGAATACCAGCAAAATGAACTCGTATCTGGTGGGTGCGTCCCGTCTCTAGGCGACACTCTACCAAAGACCACTGCGAAAGCGTCTCCAGAACAGTATAGTGCGTAACCGCATCCCGTCCGCTGCCCACTAAGGCCATCTTCTTGCGATCTCCCGGATGACGGCCGATGCTGCCTTCAATGGTTCCTTCTGTAGTCTTCAATCGACCGTGGATAAGCGCCCTGTAATGGCGCTTCATGGATCGCCGGCGGATCTGCTCTGCCAAACATCCGTGGGCTTGATCGGTCTTGGCAGCCACTAACAGGCCGGTCGTATCCTTGTCCAAGCGATGCACAATTCCGGGCCGGATTTCACCGCCAATACCAGATAAATCTTGACAGTGAGCCAACAGAGCGTTCACTAAGGTTCCGTCCCAATGGCCGGCCGCTGGGTGCACAACCATACCGGCTGGCTTATTGATGACAATAATGGCCTCATCTTCGTAGACAACGGTTAACGGAATCGCTTGTGCTTCCACACTCGTCTTTTGTGGCGTCGGAATACGAATTTCCACGATTTGACCTGTCTCTAAGCGGAGACCGGCCTTCACGGAATGACCGTTCACAGTAATGCGCCCTTGAGCGATGTAATTCTTGAGTTGTGAGCGAGTCATGTCCAACTCCTCGGTCAGCCATACATCCAACCGCTGTCCCTGACCATCCTCTTCCACTATGAGCGTATCATTTAGGCCTTGTCCTGCGCTCATTGCGTACTACCTCCCAACCCAACACTAACGCACCACAGACAATGGCGGCATCCGCCACGTTGAAAACCGGCCAAACGTGGAAATCCAAAAAATCCACGACGTACCCAAGCATAACTCTGTCCCAGAGATTGCCGAACACGCCTCCCATTAAGAGCGCAATGGCATATTGAGACAGTGTGGCTTGCTCAGCCAAGACTTTCCGATACACAAGCAACAGTACAATCAAAACCAGCACCGCCAACACAAACAGCCAACGCCTGCCAGCTAAGAGACCAAAGGCCGCTCCCGGATTGTGGACTAAGGTCAACGAAACGATACCGGAGATGATTGGCTGCGATTCGCCCAATGCCAGCTGCTGGCTGATCCACGCCTTAGTGAACCGATCCAACAGCAGTACCAGAAGCATTACCGTAACCAAGCCAATCTTTCGCTTCCACTCCAACTCATCACCATCCCTCAGCGATGGACGCTTTCCCTAACATCGCAGTGATTTGGTCCAATTTACCCTCTGGACGTGTAATCTCGTTCCACGCCTGCTGGCAATCCTTCTCCAGAATCGGCACCGCATCGGAGCTGCCCCGCCCATGACGGTTAGGAGCACCTGCACTCTATCCCAGTACGCCACTGCAGCGAATGCACAGCGTAGGATGCTCCCTGCTGGTTCCCACAGTGTCGGAATGTTTCCAACAGCGCTCGCACTTATCTCCATCGGCGGGCAGTACCTGGACGGCCAATCCTGGCGCTTCGGTTAACTCTACACCAGACACAATGAACAACATTTCCAACTGAGAACCGAACGTTTTCAGGATACCAATGGTTCGAGCATCGGCTCCCACAACCAATCTAGCTTCATTGGAGCTGCCGATCTCCTTGGCATTGCGGGCGTCCTCGAGCGCTTTCGAGACGGCGCGTCGCACAGTGAGGAGCACCTCCCACCGAGCTGCTAGATCGGCTTGATCATATTCCTGCGGAAGCTCCTGCCAGCGAGATAGATGAACACTTTCCTGGTCCTGTTGGCCGGGCAGATGATTCCATATCTCTTCAGCTGTGAACGCCAAAACGGGTGCCACTAACTGGACAAGCTCCTGCAAAATCACGAGCATCGCTGTCTGCGCTGAACGACGACGCGGATCATCCTGGTGATCGCAGTACAACCGATCTTTCAAGACGTCTAGGTAGAAACCACCTAAATCCACTGCGCAGAAATGGTGAATACTGTGATAGACCACATGAAAGTCATACTTAGCGTAGGCATCACGCACTCGTTGACTGAGATGATAGAGCTTATGCAGTGCCCATTTGTCCAGCTCTTCCAGCTGAGCATAGGAAACCTTGTGCTCGGCAGGCGAGAAATCAACGAAATTACCCAAGATAAAGCGAGCAGTGTTTCGGATTCTTCGATACGCCTCTGCCAACTGTTTGAGAATATCCTCAGATATCCGGATATCGCCGCGGTATTCTGCCGAAGCCACCCAGAGTCTTAGAATGTCTGCGCCGTACTTCTTTGTTATTACATTGGGCTCAATGAAATTGCCCAACGACTTAGACATCTTACGTCCATCGCCATCCACCACAAACCCATGGGTCAGTACAGCTTTGTATGGCGCTTGGCCATAGGCTGCCATGGATGTCGATAACGAGGATTGAAACCAGCCGCGATGCTGGTCACTGCCTTCTAGATACAGATCGCAGGGCCAAGCTAGGTTGTCTCGCTGCTGCAGAACAGCGGCATGAGAGACACCCGAGTCAAACCACACATCCATGATATCCGTTTCTTTCCGGAAAGAGCGTGACTGTTCGCAGTGAGGACACGTAAAGTCCGCCGGCAAAAGATCCTGCACATCCATTTGGTACCAAGCGTTAGAGCCCTTTTCACGGAAAATATCGGAAATCCGAGCAATGGTCTCTTGGGTGATCACTGGTTCACTACAGGCTTCACAGTAGACAATCGGAATCGGAACACCCCAATTGCGCTGTCGCGATATACACCAGTCACCGCGCTCAGCCACCATATTGGTAATGCGATCCACGCCCCAGCTGGGGATCCAATCAACGTCTTTAATGGCATTCAGCATTGGTTTACGAAATCCATCAATCGACACAAACCACTGTTCCGTAGCACGGAAGATGACCGGCTCCTTGCACCGCCAACAGTGCGGATAACTGTGGTCTACGAACGACAATGACAGTAGCGCGCCCACCTCTTCGAGATCCTTCGTGACCACTTTGTTCCCTTCATCCAAAGTCAAACCAGCATATTGCTCCGCTTCCTCGGTAAAACGGCCATGCTTATCCACCGGAGCGTAGATTGGCAGGTTGTACTTCAAACCGGCGATATAGTCTTCCTGGCCATGTCCCGGAGCGGTATGCACACAACCGGTTCCTGCTTCTAAGGTAACGTGATCCCCAATGATAACAAGTGATTCTCGATCATACAGAGGGTGTTGGCATGTAACACCTTCCAGGTCTCTGCCTTGGAATCGCTGCAGCACTGTCACGTCGGCTTCCGCAAGATCAACGTCCTTGAGAAAGGCTTCCAGGAGTTCCTCGGCCACAACCAGCTTACCTTTGCTCGTCTGCACCTCAACATAGGTGTGTTGGGGATGCAGTGCGATGGCTAAATTAGCTGGAATCGTCCATGGCGTGGTTGTCCAGATCACAAGCTGCGAAGTCTGAGGCTCCAGAAGCCCCTTTCCATCGTTCACAGCGAACGCTACGTAAATACTGGGTGACTTATGATCGTGGTACTCGATTTCGGCCTCTGCTAGAGCTGTTTCACAGTCGGAGCACCAGTAGACCGGTTTGAGATCACGATAAATATACTTTTTGGCGGCCATCAAACCAAATAGCTCAATCTGTTTGGCTTCGTATTCAGGATCCAGCGTCATATAGGGTCGATCCCATTCTCCCCAGATCCCCAAACGCTTAAATTCTTCTCGCTGGATTTTCATGTACTCCTTCGTATAGTTCGCACATTTCTCGCGGAACTCGGCAATGGAAGTGTTTTCACGATCCATCCCGAGGTCTTTAATGGCTTTCAATTCCGTGGGCAATCCGTGGGTGTCCCAGCCCGGAACATAGGGAACTCGATAACCGTCCATGGAACGAGAGCGCAGCACAAAATCCTTGAGAATTTTGTTGAGTGCTGTGCCGATGTGAATGTGACCATTCGCATAAGGGGGTCCATCATGCAGGATGAATGTTGGACGATCATTGGTTATCCCGTCTTGCTGGAGTTTCTCGTAATACTGTTCTTCCTGCCATTGCTTCAGCATGTCCGGTTCCCGCTTTGGTAAGTTGGCTCGCATCGGAAACTCTGTCTTGGGCAGCTGCAGTGTCTGCTGGTAGTCGGATTTCTCTGCCATGGTAACGCCTCCCTGTCTAAATAAGTCAAACATTGGTTAGGCTTATATCCCCATACCTAAAGGAAGGGGCTTTACGCCGAGCTTGGTAAAGCTGTGAAAATAAAAAAACCCACCCCAAAAAAGGGACGGGATTTACCGCGGTACCACCCTCGTTGAGCCACCTGAAGCGACTCCACTTGGTCGGCGTTAACGGAGCCACCGGCACAGCTTACTCCTTGTTCAGCTGGCAGTTCAAGGGCGATTTTCCATACAGGTTCCGTCGTCGGGCTTTCACCATCCCCAACTCGCTGTGACTTTCACTGCATGTACTGTCCCTATCGTTACGTTTGCTCTAGAATTGACCTAATTATACACAACTTACACAGGCTAGTCAACAAAGGACCGCCCTTGAACTTTTCGGAACACCTTAGTATGATCATCTTCATGATCCAGGCTCTCGGTTTCTTCGTCCTGCGGATCCGGGTGAAACACCTTCGTAGACTTAGCAGTGGCTTCAGACCAGTCGTCTCGGTCGGTGACCTCTGTTTGGGTCTCAGCTGGCGCTTCTGCACTGACAGACGGAGCAGCTGACGATGCCTGAACTTGGCGCCATACTGACTCCATAACTTCGCGCATTCGGTCCTTGAATTCTTGCTCCTGGGAAGCCATCTCCCTGATGCGCCGGAGATAATGCTGCTGCTGGAATTCGGCATCCGCTAGTATGCTCTTGGCCTTTCGTTCGGCGTTGGCCACCACCTGGGCCGCTTGGCTGTGAGCCACTTCTTTGGCTTCCGCTACGGTTTCTTTCGTTAAGGAAATCAAGTGATATACATCATCCTCGCGACTCCCCATATGTGTCAACTTGTTTTTCAGTTCGTTAACCTCTTCTTCGAGCCGCTGGTTTTCTTGAAACAAGTTCTCATACTCACTCACGACCTTTGCCAAGAACGCATCCACTTCTTCTTCATTGTAACCTTTGAAGGAACGCTTAAACTCGGCGTTGTGAATATCGATAGGCTTCAACATAGGGCTCACCCTTCCGGTCCTACATGTCTTACATTAAGCGCTTCAAAACCAAGCCCAATCGACCTTTGCGAGTTTGGCCTTTGACGCTCTCTACGACGACTCGTCCTCGCCCGCGAATGGAAATAATGTCGCCTTCTTCGACCATGTGCGAAGCGCTGTTGACGGTCTTCCAATTCACTTTCAATCGCTCGGCTTTGATTTCCCTGGCCATACGAGTTCTCGATGTACCAAATCCCGAGGAAGCCACGGCATCTAATCGCAGCGAAGGAACGGTCGTTTTAATTTCTTTAACCCGTTCCGGTTCGATGGCTATCTGGCCCTCATCAATTTCGCTAACCACCACCGGTGTTTGATGAATCTGGTTCCAATGCGTTTGCAGGTACTCCGACAGTTCTACAGCGACAACCACCTGGCAGCCGGTCTCTGTGACGATGATGTCGCCGACCTTTTCCCGCTTGATCCCGGTCCCGAGAATAGACCCCAGACAATCACGGTGGCTGATGTCTTGAAACTTAAAGTTTCCTTTGGCCTCCAAAACGGCCACTGGATTGGCGATAGTCTCCGTAAGGTACATCTGGGGATACATCACGAGACGATTGCGCTCGGCTTGTTTGTAGCCACCAAAACTAAGAAAGGACATTTCTGGAATGCTTTCCAGTATGCTCTTTGCGACTTTCACTTGGTGCGGATCATAAAAGTCAGTCGTCTGGTCCTGATTGGTCTTCCAGGCCAACTCCGCACCATCGATTATTTCAATTCCAATGGCTCGCTCATCGTCACCTTGAAGGTGGGACATGAGCCGCTCGCGATCTAACAGTCCAATCCTCTCCCTTTTTAGAACATCAAACGAAATAATTGCACAACAACAAAGCGTCGGATAATATCTAACAGAAAAAATACCACAATGGGAGAAAAGTCAATGCCGCCCACAGATGGGATGACCTGGCGTAACGGACGCAAAATAGGTTCTGTAGATCGATACAGAAACTGCACCACCGGATGCGTTCGATCCAAATTCGGCAGCCATGTCATTAAAATGCGCGCCAATAGAATATACCGATACACAATGAACAAACGATCAACAAGTTGAACGAATACCAGCGGGAACCCTCCTCATGACTCCATCGTGTGGTGACTGTGTCACTTTTCATCCTTTAAAGTAAACAAATCATCTTCCACGTCACCCTCGATGAGAACTGTCGATGGCGCAAAGCAAAAGATGTCGTTGCCTAACTTCCGCATGTTGCCATCCAAAGCGTGCGTAGCTCCGGCCATGAAATCCACAGCTCGCTGAGCATCGTCCTTTTCAATCTTGTTGAGCTTGACAATGACAGAGCGTCGGTTCCTCAGAAGGTCCACAAAACCGCGCACCTCAGAAAACTCCTCAGGCTCCAAAATGACCATATGAGCCTGCACTTCAGAATGACCGCCGCGCAGACTTACTAAGTTACCACGCGACTTTGTTGCTTTTTCTTTGTTGTTCTTAGCTTCTCTGCGCGCTGTGGACGGCGGTGTCCAAGGCTCTTCAGCCAACTGTTCCTGCTCTTCCTCCACCACATGCTCTTCTACATCCTCTTCATCCGAGACACCCAATAAACCCATGACTCTGTCGATGACCGTTGCCATGTTAAACCTCCTCTCGAAATAACGCCGATCCTATCCTCACCAACGTTGCGCCTTCTTCCACGGCTACCTCATAGTCATTCGTCATGCCCATCGAAAGAACGGGCACTTCAAAACCATCCGCCTGGAGTTGACTTTGCAGCTGTTTCACCCAACGAAAAACGGGTCTCACCGTTTCTGGATCTTCGACGAAAGGCGCCATGGACATCAGTCCCCGAACCGTTAAATGAGGACATTCTGCAGCTACCTGATGCACAAAACGCCGAGCTTCATCTGTCGCTAAACCGTGCTTCTGCTCTTCACCACCAGGGTTTACCTGCACCAAAACCGCAATCGGCGTCTTCCAGCGTTCCGCTTGCCGATTCAGCGCTTCCGCTAACCGCCACCGGTCCAAAGAATGGATCAAAGCAAAGTCTCTGCAGTACTTCACCTTGTTTGTCTGCAGCGTGCCGATAAAATGCCAATGGATATCTGGGAATGCCTGTCGCCGCCGCCGGGCCTGCTGAATACGATTCTCACCCATATGTAGAATCCCAAGGTCTCTAGCTGCAGCGACCGCTGCATCATCGGCATTCTTCGTGACTGCCAAAACCGTCACATCATCGGGATTGCGATCCACACGGATACAGGCTTGGCGAATACGATTGTGAATATGGGTCCAACGATCATAAATTTCCATACAGATTTCTCCTTAATCTGTTAGTTTCTCCGTATCTCGCAAAGTTCCTGCTGAAAACTATGCCTGCAAGCGCCAGAGAACAAGAATTATGGTTCCTAGGCCCCAAGTATAATACGAAAACCACGTCAAGCGCCCACGACGGACCACCAGCAGCAGCAACTGAATAGCTGCAAAACCAGTCATCGCAGCGACAATAACACCGATCAGCAGAATCCAATAGGGCGTGAGTATTTCACCAAACATAAGATCTTTGACAGCCAAGACCATACCGCCCAAAATAGCTGGAATGGTAAGCAAAAACGAGAAACGAGCGGCACTTTCGCGATCAAGGCCCCGCACGAGTCCGGCACTGATTGTGGTCCCAGATCTAGAAATACCGGGCAAAACAGCCAAAGCTTGGCCGAGTCCGATCCAAAGACCGTCTCTAAGGGTGATCTCCCCTAGGTTACGGTTCCTAGATGGCCATCGCTCGCAGACAAACAAGATGGTCCCCGTAACGATCAGCATGGCCCCCGTAAAGTACGGTTCGGAAAACAGTGACGTAATCGTGCTGTAGAAAAGAAGTGCCACAAGCACAGCTGGAAACGTCCCCACAATGATAGCGGTCAAAATACGGTGGGCAGGCACGACCCGCCACTGAGCTCGGAAAACCCTCGGTTGGAACAACATTGTCCTTAATGACCCAGACACATCCTTGATCTCACTCCAAAAAGCGACAAAGATCGCCAACAACGTCCCGAAGTGCACCAATATGTCATACACAATAGTCGGTTCCCGGACACCTAAGAGCCACGATGTCAATACCAGATGCCCTGAAGAACTAACCGGCAGAAACTCGGTCAACCCCTGAACTACAGCCAATACCAGTGCTTCCCACAACTGCAACTCCACCACTCCCTGTGTTCTAGTCCAGCTTGATGTATTCGAGAACGGCACAGACGTTCCTGCCACAAGCTAGAAAAAACTCCCTGGCTGCAAGCCAGGGAGTTTCGATCGTCACATTCAAACTTCCATAATAATCGGCAGGATGACAGGACGGCGTTTGATTTTCTCGTAAAGATATTGGTTCAAAGAATCACGGATACTGCTCTTAAGAACACCCCACTCAGTCACTTTGTTCTTTTCACAAGTCACTAAGGCCTGTCGCACTTTTTCCTTCGCTTCATCCATCAGTTCTTCCGATTCACGAACGTACACAAAACCGCGGGACACGATATCGGGGCCGGACACCATTTTGCCCGTCTGCTTATTAATTGTCACAACCACCACGATGATTCCATCTGTGGAGAGCTGTCTACGATCTCGCAGGACAATGTTTCCAACATCGCCAACACCCAGTCCATCAATGAAGATTTGCCCAGCCGTTACACGGTCTTTGGCTTTGAGTCCTTTCTCGTCAAATTCCATGACGAGACCCAATTCCGTAATCATGATATTCTCTTTGGCGACACCCACGCTTTCGGCAATTTCTGCATGTTTCATCAGCATACGGTGCTCGCCGTGGATAGGCACAAAGTACTTCGGACGACATAGATTCAAGAGAAGCTTCAACTCCTCTTGCTTGGCATGCCCCGACGTATGAATCCCCAGATGCGGCTCATAGATAACGGTAGCGCCTTCTTTGAAGAGCTGGTTGATAATCTTGCCAATTGACTTCTCATTCCCCGGAATGGGCGATGCAGAAATGATCACTGTATCGCCCTTACCGATGGAGATCTTTCTGTGTTCCGATTTGGCCATCCGCGTTAGCGCCGACATCGGCTCGCCTTGGCTTCCGGTGGTAATGATAACAATCTTGTTATCCGGCAAGCGGTCCAAATCATTGATGTCCGC
>SLOZ01000020.1 GCA_007132255.1 Limnochordia bacterium
GACGTACCTACAGCGGGCCTTGGATCGCGTCAAGCGCATTGGCGCTGATACCATTGTCTTCGGAAGCGGACGTTCCCGGTCCTTACCCGAGGGCTTTGACCGCGAGCGGGCTAAAGACCAGATTCGGACCTTCCTGGATATCGCCGGTGAGCATGCTGATCCCCTGGGATTGACCATTGTCATCGAGCCGTTGAACAAGACCGAGTCCAATATCATCAACTCGCTGCCAGAAGCGGTGGCCTTTGCCAAAATTGCCGATCGGCCGTCAATTCAGATGCTGGCGGATTTTTACCATATGCAGATGGACGATGAGCCGCTGGAGAACATCTCTGCAGCTAAGGAGTATCTCAAACATGTGCACGTGGCTGACAGCGGTCGGTTAGCTCCAGGTACGGGCACGTATCCCTATGCCGAGTTTGCCGCTCAACTGCGCCAAGCCGGCTATGACGGACGTGTCTCGGTGGAGTGCAAATGGAACGATTTTGCTGCTGAGGCACCGGCGGCTGTGAAATTTCTGCGCGAGCAGTTAGGCTGAGCATTTTAGCAGTCCACGTCCAACGTGGCTTTGGTCCGCAAGCCAGCAGCTTAGGAATCCGGTTAGCTGAGATGTTCGTGACCACCGCTGCCCAATTTCCCTTTGCGAGCAGGGTTTTGGGTTGAACCCTTAGCAGTCCTGCTATGTAACGGTGGGTCACGAACGGTCTTGTGCAGGCATGTCAGGAGGGCACTTGTGAGCGAGATTCCCATGGCAGCAATTGCTGCCGTTTTGACACACTATGAACTTCCCGGTTCCCTGAAGTCTGTGGAGCCTATTGTTCAAGGTCACATTAACCATACGTACCGGATCGCTGTGGAGCAGCCGACGACAGGTACCATCTTCGAGTATGTTCTGCAGAGGATCAACCAGCATGTCTTCAAGCAGCCGGAGCAGGTGATGCATAATATTCGCCAGATCTCCCGCCATGTAAAAGGCCAAGAGAACAGCGACGACTGCAGTATTCTTCGCTTCGTCGATGCCCGCAGTGGCTGCAATTATGTCCATCATGACGGTGAATACTGGCGCCTTAGTCCATTTGTCGGTAATTCTGTGTCCTACGACGTTGTGACCGACAGTGCTATTGTCTGTCGAGTTGGTTACGCCTTTGGACGCTTTCAATCTGTCTTAGCTGACCTGCCCATGAGCCAACTCTATGCGACGATTCCGGACTTTCACAATACACCGAAGCGGTTCCGAGACTTCTTCGCGGCTGTCGAGGAGGATCCTGTAGGCCGGGCGGCAGGCGCTGCCGAGGATATCGCGTTTTTGGCAGGCCAGCAGGAGTTGGCGTCGCGTTTGGAGTCCTTGAAAGCACAGGGTATGCTTCCGCTGCGCGTGACACACAACGATACCAAGATGAACAATATTTTGATGGACAAGGACACGGGCGAGCCACTTTGTGTTGTGGACTTGGATACTGTAATGCCAGGCTTGGTTGCCATGGATTTTGGTGATGCCATTCGCACCGTGGGGAATACTGCTGTGGAGGATGAGCAGGATGTATCCAAGGTTCAACTCCATCTGGATCATTACGATGCCTTTGCCCGTGGGTTTGTTGGCGTCTGTCGGTCGAGTTTAACGCCCTTAGAGATCGATACCTTGGCGCTGGGAGCGCTGACCATCACCCTTGAGCAGGCCGTCCGTTTTCTGGGCGACTATCTTGCAGGTGATGTGTATTACCGCATCCATTATCCGCTGCACAATTGGCATCGAGCTCGCTGCCAGTTAACCTTAGCGAAGCGTATGTTAGAGCGCTTCGAAACCATGGAGGCGATTGTCCGTAAGTACGCCTTTGCCGAGAATGTCCAATGTTGAAGGTCGAGGCTAGGGCCGCGACCGGCTGCAGCATCCCAATCTGACAGTTCGAGTTGCGGCGCCGCTGCGAGGCTGGGCCTTGTTTTCTTGGGAGGCAAATCTGCGAGACCTTTGCCATATAGGCATTCTGCAAGGAACGAGAGTGTGGGCCTGCTGCTGATGGGCGGGGATCGCGCTCTCGTTTCGGATCTGTAAGGGGAAAGAGCAAAAAGCCTTGCTCGGGACTGGGTAACTGGCAGACACTGCATTGAAGAGCCTTTAGTAGGGGGTTCGCTGCATCGTACGGCCATTTATTGACTCCCTTAACAGGGAAATTGGAAGGAATTCATTTCTTTCTGTGTAATAATATCTTTAATACGTGTGACTTTTTTTATCCTTGCAGGGGAGGCGGTACAGATGCTGGATTATTGGTTTGACAAAGGAGGTTGGGACGATTGCAGTGGAAGACCTGGTTTTTGAAGCAGGATTTGATGCGGCGGGTGCTTTATAGTCTCCTTCCCATCCTGGCCTTTTCGATCTATTTGTTTGGTTGGAGGGTCCTGTTGCTCTCAGCGGTGGTTACCGTTTTCGGTGTGGCTACCGAGTACGTCGTGATCAAGAAGTGGTATGATGGGAAATTTAAAGTTTCTGAAGCGGTCCTGGTGTCGTGTCTGCTGTTTGCGTTGACGCTGCCGCCAGCGGTGCCGTTTTGGGTTGCCGTTTTAGGGATCATATTTGGCATCTTTTTTGGCAAAGGGATCTTTGGTGGATTTGGCAAGAATGTCTTCAACCCGGCCATTCTAGGACGCTGCTTTATCTACATATCGTTCCCGGCATCCATGACAAACCTTTGGACAGAACCCTTTGCCGGTTTTCCCGGTGGACTCATTCGTTATGCTGGTGGAGTCGATTCCGTGACCACGGCGACACCGTTGGGCAGTATTCCAGTCGGAACGCAAATTCTCGACCGCGTGCTTGGGACCATCCCTGGCTCGGCCGGTGAAACCAGTGCACTGCTCATCGTGGCTGCGGCCTTCTATCTTGTTGTCACGAAGACCGCTTCGTGGAAAATCATTGTGTCTACCGTTGTGGGATTCCTAGCCTTGGGTCTGGTTGTCTTTGGGGTCGGCAGTATGAATCTGAATCCGTTCACCGCTTTGATTTCCGGAGGTTTTCTCTTCGGAGCAGTCTTTATGGCGACTGACCCAATCTCAGCGCCTCGCAGTGACACGGCCAAAGTGCTCTATGGACTCCTTATTGGTGTTCTGACCATCATTGTTCGGGCCTATGGCAACTTCACGGAGGGGATTATGTTTGCTATTTTAATTGCCAATACGTTCGCTCCTTTCTTGGATCGGCAGGTCAAGGAGTATGAGGCTGGGAAAAAGGCCAAATTGGCCGCGGTCGGAGAGAAGGTGGCTTCATGAAGCGCGAATACATTTATACAGTTCTTTTCACATTCGTGGTCAGTGCGGTCCTGACGGCCATTTTGGCAGGAGCCAATGCGTTTTTCCTGCCCCAGATAGAACGCAATGAAGAGCTCGCAGAAAAACGAGCTATTTTGTATGTCTTGAATGTTCCGTTTGCCGACGATTCTGAGGTCGATACGATCTTCGGTGAGTCCATCTCAGAGCAAAACATCGACGGGCTCAATGTGTTCACTAAATACGACGAGGACGGTACGGCTGCCGGCTATGCTGTGCCCTTTCAGGGCTCCGGCTTGTGGGGTTTGATTCGCGGCTATATGGGGATTGCTGCCGATCTCAGCGAACTCTTGGGCATTGAGTTCACCGACCAAAATGAGACACCAGGCTTAGGAAGCCGCATTGATGAAGAGTGGTATAAAGAGCAGTTTCGCGGCATTCAATTAGTGGATGGTGAAGCTGTGCTGACCGATGATGACGGTGAGCTTCTGATTGACGCTATCACGGGAGCAACATCCACGTCCAACGCCGTAATCAATATTATGCGGAATTCGACAGCCTCCATATTGAGTCGACTGGAGGGAGCACTATGATGGGTGAAATTAAACAGGCCATGCGCCGTAATCTGTGGGACGAAAACCAAGTTCTGCGCCAGATTTTGGGTATCTGTTCGATTCTGGCTGTAACGAACTTGATGACCAATACACTGGTCATGGGTCTCGGTCTGATCTTTGTCATCTCGCTATCCAGTCTAACGATCTCGTTACTTCGCAGTTATATACCGCATCGAGTCCGCATGATTGTTCAGGTGTTCATCATTGCGGCTTACGTTATCTTGGTCGATATCTTCATCAAAGCCCAGCTGCCAGAAATCAGCAAGGCACTGGGGCCGTACGTAGGCTTAATTATCACGAACTGTATTATCATGGGACGGGCCGAAGCCTATGCTCAGAAGAATCCACCATTTTTGGCCATGATCGATGGCTTCTTTGCGGGTCTAGGTTATATGCTCGTCATCCTAGCTATTTCCTTTATTCGGGAACTGCTGGGCTTTGGCACGATTTTTGGTTTTGATGTCAATTTCATCGGGTTCCAAACGTGGACCATTATGGTCATGCCGCCGGCAGCGTTTTTCATCATCGGTGTCATGACGTGGGCGGCATCTAGTATGCGGCTATCGCGACAAACATTACAAAAGCCTAGCCCGGCTCCGACAGCCGCCGGGCAGCAGGCCAGTCGATAGGGGGAAGAGATATGGGTGATGCAGTGGCAATTAACCCCTTCATAATCCTGCTGGCAGCGATCTTTACCAGCAATATGGTCTTGGCTAACTTTTTGGGCATGTGCTCGTTTATAGCGGTGTCCAATGAGTATAAGACAGCATCGGGATTGGGCAAAGCGGTAACACTGGTCATGGTCGTTACAACCATTCTGAATTGGATCATCTTCCGATTTGTGATCATCCCGTTAGGTCTTGAATACCTTCGTTTCATCATCTTTATCGTGGTCATTGCAGCAACGGTGCAGATTATTGAAATGGCCATGGATCGGTATCTGCCGGAGTTGCATATCAAGTTAGGGATTTTCTTGCCCCTAATTACTGTGAACTGTGCGATCTTGGGTATCAGCCTTTTTATGATCATCCGCGACTATGGTGCCGTGCAGTCGCTGTTCTTTGGCGTTGGCAGTGGTTTGGGCTGGTGGCTGGCTATCTGCGCCCTGGCAGCCATTCGCGAAAAGATTGCCAAGAACAAACTGCCGTTGGGTCTCGATGGGCCTGGTATTACCTTTATCATCACAGGGATCATGGCGCTGGCCTTTATCGGCTTTGCGGGGACGCTCATCGTTCAGTAACGGCTATCCTAGGAGGGTTGATTGATGACAATATTCCAGACGATCCTGAGCGTTTCGTTGATATCCACAGCTTTGGCGGTGTTGGTAGTCATTGCTGATGCCATATTTAATAACTACGGCGAGTGTATCCTTGATATCAACAACGGCAATACCAAATTGACCGTTAACGGGGGCTCAACACTGCTCAATTCCTTGGCCGCCAATCGCATTTTTATTCCGTCAGCGTGCGGGGGCAAAGCCACCTGCGGACTTTGTAAGGTGCAGCTGGCTACGGATGTGGGGCCGGTGCTTCCCACGGAAGAACCCTATCTCACCGATGAGGAGATGCAAGACGGCGTGCGTTTGTCCTGCCAGATCAAAGTCAAGCAGGATCTGGCTCTGTCCATTCCGGAGGAACTGTTCAATATCGAACAGTATGAGACTCGCATCGAACGGATCACTCCCATGACCCATGACATCAAAGAGTTCCGCTTCGTTCTCGAAGAGCCAAAGGTGATGGAGTTCAAGGCTGGCCAGTACGTTCAGATCGATTCCAAGCCGTATCCCGGCATGCAGGAACAGGTGTCTCGAGCCTATTCCATTTCATCGGTTCCCTCTGAAACAGGAGCCGTGGAGTTGATTATTCGGTTGGTACCCAACGGGATCTGTACGACCTTCATGCATGATCATGTCAAAGAAGGAGATACCATCACCATGCGGGGACCGTTCGGCGAATTCTATCTTCGAGAGGGCGCCGATGAGCTGATTTTTATTGCCGGTGGATCGGGACTCGCTCCCGTGAAATCTATGGTCTACGATATTTTAGAAAAGAAACTGGACAAGCAGATGACCTTTTTCTTCGGTGCGGTGACGAAGAAAGACCTGTATTATGTAGAATTGTTTCAAGACCTTGAGAAACGCTATGAGAACTTCCGCTATATTCCAGCACTATCTGACCCCGCCCCTGATGATAACTGGGACGGCGAGGTGGGCTTGATCACCGATGTTGTCGCTAAATATGTCGAGACTCCCAACAACAAGCAGGGATACCTCTGCGGGAGCCCTGGTATGATTAATGCCTGTATCAACGTCTTGACAGGCATTGGTCTGACTGATGAAGACATTTTCTTTGATAAGTTCACTTGATGGCGGTTGCCGGGGTTAGGCGGCGGTTCGTACTTGGTGAGCCCATAACGACGGACGTACGATGCCGTTTCTTCGGCAGCAAAAATGTGGATGATTGGGGTGACGTATATGAAGCAGAGCCCAGAATTGCGGGTCATTCAGGAGAACATGCTGACCGGCTCGCTGGCGGCCTTTGGGTTTTTGGGCAGCGACACACGCTCGCTGGCGGATATTTTGCGTGATGACGATGAACGAGTGACGAGTTTAGCCTTGACCCATGAAGCCATCGCCGAACGGCTGCAGTTCTTTTATGATAAGGGCCAGCAGAGTTTGGGGCAGACTGTGGCGACGGACCACTTTGACGTGGTGGTGGAGGAACACAAAGGCGGCATTCCCTGTCCGTTTCGCGACAACTTCACGGCGCCCAAGGCTGTGATTACCGTGACCGAGCGGAATTCCGGACAGACAATGACCTGGTCGGCGTTGAACATTCACATGATTCGTGCCCATGGGTTCTATGAAGGCGTCGGCGCTAAGTTCCGTGTGGAGCCGGAGACGGTGGCCGAGCTGCTATGGAAGGAAAACCTGTGATGTCGTGTAAATCTGCTGCAGCTAGAAAATTGCTGAAGAATCACCAAGCAGAGCTTGTTAAACGAACACCGTTTGCAGTTCGATGATTGTGCGGGTGCGGAAACCAAACCCAAGCTAGCGCCCTTGGTGTGGATGCGGGGAGCAAGACGATGGGGGTTATCTGCTGCGGCAGAGAGCAAAGAGCTTTTTTAGCAGATTTCGTATAACGAAACGACTATGAAGGAGGCAGATCAATGGCCAATATTTTGGATATTGCCATGCAGAATGAACTTGATGGTAAAGCATTTTACTTGAAGCATGCTGAAAGCAGTCACGATCCGCAGACACGGCAGTTGTTCACATCGCTGGCGGATGATGAAGAACGTCATTACCAAGCAATTCTGCGCATGAAAGAACTGGGTAAGTATGATTTTGAAGCTAAGGATCCTATGGCGGAAGCAAAACGGATTTTCCCACCGCAGACCATAAACCAGGAGATCTTAGAGGAGAAGAAAGGCTACTTCGAAGTCTATGAGATGGCGTTAGATTTTGAGAAGAAGAGCATCGACATCTATTCTGAGATGGCCCATAACGCTAAGAGCGACGAGGAGAAGAAAGCGTTCCTGCGTTTGGCAGATGAAGAAGAATCCCATCGATTAATCATTTGGCGTATTCTGGAATTGCTGCGCAGTCCGGAAGAATGGTACCCATACTTGGATTTCAATTAGACCGTCCATTGGTATGTCAATTACGTCCGCGAACGAAGCGCCCATGTAAAAAGGCAGCTCCCGAATCTGGGAAGCTGCTCTTTTGCTTTTCATGGATTGCAGCAAGCATTGGTACGAAGCCATTCGCTGCGAACCAGCCTTGACGAGTGGGGATGTCTGTTGAACTTGGCGAGCGGCGACGTTTGTCCAATTTGACAGGCGGCGTGCCGTATTTGCACGGAATCTCAACGGTTCCCCGGCGTCGAAACATCGGCTGCGGCGGATCGGTACCAGATGTGTCCGACGCAGCTGGCGGTTTCAGTGAGTTCCGTGGTTCCAGGAGTCCACTTGAAACCTGGCCATAACTCCCAAGACAGGAACCGAGATATCCCGTTAACCGGGATTTCCGTGAGCCCATGGACCCAATATCGTTCTTTGAGAAAGCCTTTGAGGTGGACGCTTCGACGCTCTAAGGTGTTGCCTTTAGCGGACGACCAACTCGACTCGACGGTTGCGGGCTCGTCCAGCTTCCGTGGCGTTGGAAGCCACCGGTGATACGGGTCCAATGCCCACGGGCGTTAGGCGCTCGGCAGTTATGTCGTAGTGCTGCACCAACTCGTTGACGATGGACTCGGCCCGCCGTTGGGAAAGATCAAGGTTATACTCGTAGCGGCCAACGCTGTCTGTGTGACCTACGACGAAGACGTCCAAGTCAGCGTGATAGCCCAACATGGCTGCCAATTGGTCTAAGGCTGGCCGGGAATCAGGGCGCATCACGTCGCTGTCAGTCTCAAAGTGAATGCCGTGCAGGGCGACGAATCCTACCCGAGCCAGTTCATCGCCGAGGAACTCTGCGTCCACAGCTACTAGATCGCCCTCCATAGGCAGCATTTCGACGATTTCTAACTGAATGGCGGGCTGCGGTTTGTGAATGCTGATGGCGGCGAAAACAGCGACATACAAGTCACCGTCCATGGACGGAAGCTTAGCGGCCAGATACCGCTGTTGACTGCCATCCCCGCGCACGTAGTAGCTGACGTCAGCCGTGGAACGAACACCACTGGAGAAGATGTCAGCGGGGAAGGCCAGTGGCCCAAAATGCGATCCGAGATCGGTACCTGCACCTTCGAAGAGAATATCGAAGCCGGCTTGCGTTAACGCAGCTTCATAATTCCGGATAATCTCTAATAGGGAGCGATCCCCAGGCGCTTCATATTGAAGGCGCGTGATCTTGCCTTCCACTTGGATACCATCAGAAAACTCTCGAATCAAGTTCTGGGCTTCGTCCCGATAGGATTCCACAGGACCCAAGGGTATCGTAGTGCTATCGTATTGGGCCTCGTCGAAAAACACGATGCGAGTTCCTGCATAGCGGGAAACAAGGGGATGATCGCCAGCGCCGTCCACATCATCGGATGGATCAAAGGACTGGCGTTCTTGGATATCCCGAGGAAAGTCCGGATTTACGGCGATTTGGCCCGCTGCCATGGGTTGGGACTCCACGACTTCCAGCTGAACAAAGGGTTCCGGTTTGTGGATGCTGATGCCAGTAAACATCGTGACATAGACATCTCCATCGGGATCAGGCAGCTTGGCAGCAAGGAAACGTTGATGATCTGTGTCGCTGCCCACCCAGTACGAAACATCACGGCTGCTGCGCACGCCGGTCAGAAAAAGACTTTCCGGGTAGACAAAGGGTCCGAAGTTCGAACCCAGTTCGGCTCCAGAAGCCGCGTACAATGTCTCCAAACCAGCTTCTTGAAAGGCTTGTTCGTAGCTGCGAAAGATCTCTTCCGGACTGCGGTTGGCTGGAACTTCGTATTGGATGCGAGTTATGGCCCCGGCTGCAAGCTTGGAATCAGTGAGTTGAGTGACTAGATTATGTTCAGCGTCTCGCTCGCGATAGACAGATCCTAAGGGAATTGTGTAAGCATCGTATTCGGCGCGGTCATAAAAGACGATTCTCGCCTCCGGGAACCGCGATACCAACGGATGGTCCTCACTTCCTTCCACATCGGAGCCAGCCTGAACGAGACCTGTCATACCGACGAACGCAAGGACCACCAGAACGACCACCGATACCACCAGGGTTAGTACTAGGTTTGACCCCGATGACTGGGCCAACGACTCAACTTTGCAGCGAACATGCATACGAACGCCTCCTTCTAGGATTTTTGACAGACCCGAAATGTTTGCCACCCGGATCTCCAATGAAACCAAAACCATCTCACGATTACGGCCGTCAAACGAGAAAACAGCGGCGGGACGTCGGTCATGTCGCCGAGAACTGGATTCCTGGGTGAGGTATAGCTGGCCGCTGTTCCTTTGGTTTGGTCTTTCCGGATGAAACCAAAGATTCCCTGCAAAAAACGTTTTTTCATAAAAGTTCAGAAAAAATGGTTAATTTCGGCAAAACGTGGTACAGTGTGTTCAAGACCTATCATGGTGCCGGATTTCACAAGAGATCATGCGCGGTCGTCCATTTGAGCCAGTCCTCATCGACAAAAACGAAAGGGATGAAAATAACGTGAAGAGCATTAAGAAACGTATGGATTTGGTCCGAGTCATTGGCTCCGTTGCACGTGCAGGAGGAGCATTCAAAGCAGTCCGGAACGAGATGCGATACCTAGCAGGTACATGGCTGGTGATCACTGTGCTGTGTGGGTTGTTTGGCGGCATTCAGCAGTGGGGTTCTCCTGCAGCGGTGGCATCGGAAGTCGAGAGCCAGGAAGAATCCAGCTTAGCCCGAGGGTTAATTGCTCTGCCGCAAGTGGACATGGAATCCTCAGAGTTGTTTGCCGTCATTTTCAACAGGCGTTCGCACCGGAGCTTTGCCGAGCAGCCTCTCCAGCTCGATCATTTGGGCGCTATACTGTGGGCTGGTCTGGGCATTACGGTGGATGGGATCTCGGGACCGACTCGAGCAGCTCCATCGGCTGGGGCGACCGACCCATTGCGCATCCTTGTGATTGCCAGAGATGTTTCCGATTTGAAAGCTGGGATCTACCGATACAACGTTCGGGACCATGTTCTGGAACCATTGGCTATGGGCGTGTTTAACGATGACACGGCTTCCGCAGCCCTGGGGCAGGCCGCAGTCCGTGATGCTCCTGCTATCGTTGTTTTGGGTGCCCAGTATAGTGCTACAACAGGGCGTTACGGCGAGCGCGGCGTCCGTTACGTTCACATTGAAGCCGGAC
>SLOZ01000230.1 GCA_007132255.1 Limnochordia bacterium
ATCCCCAGAATTCCTTGCCATATCCTTCGATGCCTCAGGGGCAACCACCGGTATCTTGGCCGTCCCCTTTATTCTCGCTCTTTCCGTGGGAATCTCAACGCTCAAGAAGGACAGCAAGTCTTCGGAAAAAGACAGTTTTGGTTTGATTGCCATCGCCTCCACCGGTGCCATCATCTCCGTGATGGTTCTGAATATCCTATCGGGCCCAACGGACTTAAGTGAACCGCTGCTGGAAGCAGCAATGACAGCCGCTGCTCCTGCTTCATTCGGCTCGCTAGTTCCGGTGGTGTTTGGCGAAAGTTTGCTTGCACTCTTTCCGCTCTTGACGATATTCTTGGTTCTGCAGCGTTTTTCCTTTCGATTGAACAGGCGGGCTTATTCTCGTATTCTAAAGGGCTTTGTTTATTCCTTCCTCGGCCTGTTTCTGTTCTTGCTTGGCGTCAACGGCGGCTTCATGGACGTGGGGGCGGCACTGGGTTCGCGGCTGGCCAATTTCGATCATGGTATCTATGTAGTGCTCGTAGGTTTCTTCCTAGGACTTGTGACCATTCTGGCCGAGCCGGCCGTATATGTGCTGACGCGTCAAATTGAAGACGTTACTGCCGGCTATGTCCGACGCAAGTCGGTCTTGATTGCATTGTCGCTCGGCGTTGGAGTGGCTGTGGCCTTGTCGATGGTTCGCGTCCTCGTACCACCCATTCAGTTATGGCATTACCTACTGCCCGGTTACATACTCTGTATTGCACTCACGTACATCGTCCCGAAGCTGTTCGTTGGGATCGCCTTTGACGCCGGGGGTGTAGCTACGGGTCCGATGACTGCTACGTTTATCTTGGCCTTTACCAACGGGGCCGCCGAGGCCTTTGACGGGGCTAATGTTCTCATTGACGGTTTTGGCATGATCGCCATGGTGGCCATGACACCGATTATTACGCTCCAGATACTCGGCTTGATCTTCAAAGCCAAGTCTAGAAAGGTGGGAGTTCAGAGCAATGCGAACCAGAGCTGATCTGGGCCAATTCGAAGTCCTCTGTGTCATCATCAATTTTGGTTTAGGAAGCAAAGTGCTCCATATTGCCCGCGAAAATGGTGTACCTGGTGGTACCGTGTTCCTGGGCAGAGGTACCGTTCGGAACCGCATCTTAGAGCTGTTGGAACTTCACGATGTGCGCAAAGAAATCATCGTGATGATCACGGAACAGTCCTGCGGCGATCAAGCTCTACAGCAGATCCATGAACGACTGAAGCTCCACAAACCCAACCGCGGCATTGCCTTCACCATGCCACTGGCTGCGTTTCTGGGAAGTGGTGATTATGAGTTTGAATGCGACTTTGAAAGCGGGGGTGCACCACAGACAATGTACAACGCTATTTTTACCATTGTGGATAAGGGCAGGGGTGAATCCGTCATGACGGCGGCTAACAAGGCTGGTGCACAAGGCGGCACGATTATTAACGCCCGTGGCGCTGGTGCCCACGAAACCAGCAAGGTATTTAAGATGGACATTGAACCGGAAAAGGAAGTGGTCTTGATTCTTGCCCGGTGCCACTTAACTGAGGGTATTGTGCGGACCATCCGGGATGATCTCAATCTTGCGCAACCCGGTAATGGCATCATCTTCGTTCAGGATGTCCGCGAAACCTACGGAATCCACGAATAGGAGCACTATCGCTCTTGCTCCACAGCTCAAAAGGCCGCAGGTCCGATCATGTCGGAGAACTGCGGCCTTTTGAATGCGTTTGAGCAAGAAAGGACTTTTTGGACTCCATGGTTGGATTGCATCTTCGTTTACCGCATCAACTGGAGGCACTGCTATATCGTCGGACACTGACCCGAAAAAAGTGGCTGGCCAAACCAACCAGAAGTCCGCTTAAGGCGAAACCGGGTAGGAGCAGCATGGCCGTTCCCTGGCCACTGAGAAACTCCGCCGGAATTGTGACGATGAAACCCACGGGAATCACCCAAGTAAGAATCAGGGACATACTGTGTGGGTAGATTCGTATTGGAAAGCGCCCCATCTGGAGGATGCTATCGAAGATCCACATCATGGGCGTTCCCAGATACCAAAAGGCCACGGCCGCCAAGAACAGCAAAATAGCGTAGAGAAGCCCCAACGCAGCGAAAAGACTCAACAGAAAGAGCAGCAGATCGCCGCAGTGGGGCACTCCCGCGGTGCGCATTGCAAGACCTATGACGACGATACTCAACAATGTATCCACCAAGGCCCAGGGTGACCACGCCTGGAGACTGACAAGAACTTGGGTCGGTACGGGTTTGAGCAGTGTAAAGTCGAACTCCCCGGTCCAGAGATGGCCATCAAGCCCCGCTAACGCAGCCAGACTGGGACCGATGAAGAGGTTCTTCAGCGACTGGACCAACAAATACACCCCCAAAAGTGCCAATGTCTGCGAGAAATCCCAACCGTTCAAGGTGTCGCTGTGAGCAAACAGAACGACGACCCCTCCCACTCCCCCAACCAGATGCAGTGTGCTATGTATCACATTCACGCCAAAGTTAGCGCGAAACGCTAATTCGCGCTGCATGGATTGGCGGAACAGTGTCTTCACTAACTTAAGATATCGCACCATACCTTAACCCCCTACTGCTGTGTAGTGTCGAATCCCCCGCTGCCAAACCCACTGCTGAACAACGATGCTGACAAGTGCCCAACCCATCTGCATACGCAAGCCAAACATGATCTCCGAGCCTGTCAACTGTCCCGTCAAGTACTCAATGGGGAAACCCAGCATGTACCGGTACGGCAGGAGGCGTGCCAGTTCGCCCAACATGCCCGGCAGCAGCACGGTGGGAACCATCTGGCCCGCCAACAAGAAGACCAACGTGTCGTTGACCTTCAGAAGCGCACTGATTTCCTGCGTCCAGAGCGAGAGTAAAGCCAACGTATATGCGAACATAAAGCGGATAATTTGGGCAAGAACCAAAAAGACGAGAAAGGGCCCCACGCGACTCCATGGCACCGGATCGATGTGAAACAAGAACCCCAAGCCCGCAGCGATGACGACCACGAAGGGGAAACAGACGACCTTCAGAGCTACATCAGATGCCACAGCCTCATAAAGCACAGCCAGCGGACGCAGTAACCACACTGAAAGTGTGCCGCTCTGGATACTTTCACCGATGGTCCAGTGCGAACAAGGATAGGTCAGCTGGTTCACCAACATCAAGCCGACATAGTAGAGAATGAAATCGCTCTGTCCGTATCCAGCGATGGGCCCTTCCTGGCTGGCAGCCAGCCAAACAAACATATAGATTAATGGACCCATCAGCCAACCCAACGCCAATGTCCAAAAAAAGCCTATGCTGGACGTGTAGCTAAAGAGTGTCTTACCCACCAGGGCTATCCCGCCGCGCCAGTTCACGCCATCACCCCCTGGTAGAGCGTATCGATAACAGCCTCGATCGGAGGGTCAAAGATACTTACATCGGCCATGCTGCCGGCATTCAGCAACGGACCGAGCAACGGAACGACCTGGGAGCGCTCCACGCGAAACGTAACATTGCGCTGTTCTTGTTCCACAATATGGAGACGCTCGAGAAGCTCCCGCAGGTGTGTCTGTTCCGGACCGGACAGGTCGCCCTGGTTGGTGATTCTAACCAATTTGAAAGGAGCCGTACGCCGAGCCATCTCAGAAAGATCGCCATCATAGAACACCGTCCCTTTGTTGATCAAGATCACTCGCCGACATAGCGAAGTAATATCCGCCATGTAGTGGCTGGTGAGAATCACCGTCGTGCCATGGCGGCGATTGTACTCCTTTAAGAAGGAGCGGAAGCGGATCTGCATGGAGACGTCCAAACCCAACGTGGGTTCATCCAAAAAGAGAATCCTGGGGTTGTGGAGCAGTGCGAGAACCAACTGGCATTTGGCTCGCTCTCCTAAGGACAGATTACGGGTCTGTTTGGGAAGCAGAGCTGCCAAGTCTAACATTTCCGTTAGTTCTCCAAGTCGCGTCCGAAAAGCTCCCTGACTGACACCATAGATCTCTTTGTGAATGAGAAAGCTATCGTGCACAGTATTGTCCCACGTCAACTGTGTCTTATTCCCCATGACGAGGCTGATGCTGCGCAAAAACTCCGGTTTTCGCTGCTGCGGAACGCTGCCGGCCACCTCTACCTTCCCGGACGTAGGATACAGAAGGCCCGCCAACATTTTCAGAGTGGTCGTCTTCCCCGACCCGTTCGGCCCCAGCAGACCTACCATTTCCCCGGATTGAACCGCAAACGAAACATCGCGAACCGCCGTGACCTCCGCATACGTAGGTCTGATCAGACTCGCTAACGCTGCTGCTATACCAGGCTCCCGCAGTGGAATTTGGTACGTTTTGCCTAAACTATCTACGTGAATACTGCCTTCCATGCTCCATCACTCCTTCGCTGCTCTCACCAAAGTATAGCGCCTAGAGGCAACCTTGGTGCACCAATGGAGGGTAAATAATCTCATGGTTGGAAGGTATTTGACCGATTGCATGACAAGCAATAAGATCTGAGCCGGATTCTGTTGCTCAAAAAAGCCTGGCAATGACGATTTCTTGGTTCGTTCTCGCTGTCGGAACGAGTGCGCGCCAAAAAGCCTGACTCAGCCGCGCAGCGGTTGGGCAGGCTTGGACAACAAAACCTTGGTAGGCTAATGGAGGCAGATTACTACGTTAGGTCTGACACTGCAGCATGATTTCGATGGAGAGCTTCAGATCATTGGCATGGCTTTCCGCTTCTTTGAGTGCCGTTAACCATCGATCAGAAGCCGATAGCGCATCTTCGTCCGGACCTGGCGTATCCAGGATCTTCCGAACATTTGGAGTACCACCTTGATCGAGATGCCGCATCATACGCAGGATCGCCATGCTGCCATAACGGGCTTTCCGCAGCAGACTGATGACACGCAGCCGGTTCACCTCGCTGCGTCCGTACAAGCGGTAGCCATTGTCTGGATGGCGTAGAACCTGCAAAAACCCGTTGCGTTCCCAGTTGCGCAGCATGTCCGGTGTTACATCCAAAAGTCGAGCCACCTCACTGATCCGCAGAAAACCGACTTCCTGAGCTTCTTGCTGTTGTTTCGCCCAGGACTTCAGCACATTCGCCGCATGTTCGGCGCGCCTACGTTCTCGCTGAATCAGAGCTTCGTGCTCCTTAGCTCGCACAAACGCTTCAACGAAGTCGCCTCCAGCCGCACATCGGATAACGTCATGGGCAGTGCGTCGTATGCGCCCCCCGATCCATGTGCATCGGAAGGCCAACCGAATCAGGCGCACCTGATCCAGGTGTTCTTGAGCAAACACACGGTACCCCCGCTGATCGCGGGGTACGGGCGGCAGCATGCGCCACTGTTCATATAAGCGAATTGTGTTGGGATGAAGACCCACTGCGTCGGCTATCTCACCCGTTCGCATACTCGACCCCCTTGACCAAGATTTCGCCCTTGAGCTCGCCATGTTGACCGCGCTCATGCTCTGCTCCGGCGCAAACCTTAAAGAGCTGCCAGACCCACGAACACCTAGTTTTCGAGATTCCGTAGATAGGCTGCGATCCTCTGGATCAAAACGGCGACATAGTCTCCGCGCACTGTCTGACCGGTTGTGGCATTCTGTTCCCAATAGGCCGGCGACTGGAGAATCCCGTGTTGACACAGAACCTCTAGATCGGCCTGCAGAGATGGCTTGTTGACATGCAAACCCGACTGACCTATGTGTGTCAAAACGGCTTGGGACACTCCCGAAACGATATTGTCAAATTCGCGATCAAAGAGATCATTGTCCTCACTGTTGTCGACAAACCCAACCTCCAAAAGCACCGCCGGAGCGCGAGTTTCCCGTAAGACATAGAAGTTGGCCCGTTTGACGCCGCGATCTACAAAACCAACAGCTGTCAAGGCGGACTGAATGCTCCTCGCTAAGTTGACCGCATCATCACTGGCCGTGGGATGCACGAACACTTCTGCCCCTTTGGCGGTCTCCGGGCGAAACGCATTGCGATGAATCGACAAAAAGTACTCGTCGGCCCGTTCGTTGGAAAGTCGACTCCGCTGCATGAGACTGACCGCCGTGTCACCATTACGGCTCTCGCCCACCGTCAAACCGGCGGCTCGCAACTTATCTGTGATGGCTAGCCCTAGTCGGAGAACGTCAGCGGACTCCCGGCGTCCGCTATAAACCGCTCCAGGATCGGAACCACCATGTCCATAGTCCATGCCAATTTTGGCCATAATCTGCAGCCTCCTCATCTTGAGTCTAGAACGCGTGCACTGTGACTGGCGTTGAACAGGTCCTCGGTGTGCTGCCAAATACGGATAATCGGCGGGGGCTGGTCGATAATCAGCCACCTAAAGTCTTGACTCCCGTTAGGCAAGGTCAAACTATAGCCCTTAATTAGTCTTATTTCCATTATAGACCGGTGGCGTAAACTATTCAATTGCTGATTTGGCAAAATCTTCGTTCATCGGTGGCGAAACGGCGCACAAGGCTCACCGCACAAGCACTGATCCGAATTTGGCACCATGCCGTTTCCTAACGGTGCCAAATGTAGTATACTTAGGGCAGCGAAATGAATGATGTTCGCCTTGGTATCTCTACTCTTTTTTGCTGGAAAGGACTGGTAGTCATCGCTTCTTCAAAATCATCCGCCAGCGGCCGGAGCACTTTGGCGGCATCAGAAGGTCTAACCATCAGAACCCTAGTTATCTTCTATGCACCGTTGGCGGCTTCGTTCTTTTTGACCATTATCACCCACTCCTTATTCAACGCCGGCTTAGCCCGCCTGCCTTCCCCGGAAATCTACATAGCGGCATTCGCCGTGGCACGTAGTCTCATGCATGTGTTCGAAAGCCCCATGATCATGATCAGTCAAACCGTTGCAGCCTTGGTAGAAGGCCGTCACAGCTATGGAAAAGTTCGGAATTTCACCTTGGCCGTCGTTGGCATCGTCGTCGGGTTACTGGGAGTTTTTAGCATTTCGGGTCTCGGACGTTTAGTCTTTGTCCATGTTATGAGTCTGACGGGGCAAACACTGGAAGCGGCAAGCATGATGCTGTTGGTCTTTATCGTTTTCCCCTGCACGTCTGCCTTGAAATTCTTCATGCAGGGAACAGCTATTCGACTCCAGAAGACAGGGTCACTGACATTGGCCACTGTGGTTCGGATTGTCTATGTACTGCTCTTCGTGGCCAACATGGACAAGTTTTTGTTCTTGCCCCCGCCGGTGGTGGCAGGCCTGATGTTCATCAGTGCTATCGCTTTGGAAGGCGTCTTCTTATGGGCCAGTACGAAGTTAACAATACCCAATCTACCTCAGGCCATTGAACAGACACCGCGCTTAGGTGCGCCGAAGAGTAGTCTAACGTATCCCATGATTATCAGCTTTTTCGCACCGCTAATCGTAACCTCTGTCATCCGCAGTGCGGCTATGCCGATCATCAACATTGGCTTGGCCCGCACTGCAGCTCCGGAATTGACGTTATCTGCGTTCGCCGTTGCTTGGGGACTGGCCATGATTATTCAAAGTCCCAGTATCATGTTCCATCAGGTGACACTAAGTTATGCTGGGAACTTCGAACCGGCGCGACTGCGGACTCTCAAGCTGTTTGCTGCCGGGTTGGGATTAGCTATGGCTCTTGCTATGCTGGTTCTATCCTTGACGAACGGTGCCTTTTTTATCCTGACGCGCATCATTGGCGCTAGCGAAACGCTCAGTGAAATGGCGGTGGACGTCCTAAGGATCGCTTCTGTGTTGCCACTGCTGATGATTGCCCGAGAATTTTATTGGGGTTTGCTGGCCAAACGGCGCCTGACGAAGTATCTCGGATACAGCAAGATGATCAGCATTGCGGCTTTGAGCCTGACCGTAGCGCTGTTGTCGTTGGTACCGCTTCCCAATCCAGCGATCATAGGTGCTTTTGCATTGATCGTATCAGAAGCTGTCGAGCTGGTGTTCGTGTTTTTCGTGACAAAGCGCAACATCTTTGGACCTGGGAAGCAGCTGGCCAGCGAGCATTGAACACTCTGTTTCTAGAGTGATGCCAAATGAACGGACTTTCTCCACAGCCGATCACAACCCCTGAGGACGAGCTTGTTTCAGAACGCCTCGAATCACCGGCGGCAGACTGCCACCTGGTATTCGTCTTCATAAAAAATTTTCCCAGGGTGCTGCGTGCGTGCTTCGCATAGTTCCAGGCCGTAGGCCTTTAAGATCCGGAAATAGAAGCCGAAATCGGTCAGCAGCTCTCGTACGGCAGCAGTATCCTTGAACCAAGTCACGGCTCCTTGGGGATTGCCGCGAGCATAGAACGGTGGCACCGGCAGGACTCGTTCCGAAAACCGGCGCATCTGCCAATACTCACCAAACGCCGCGAGATGCCCCTGCCTTCAGGTATGGGGTCTATGACGGACCTCGTCGTCTGTGAGCATCTTTCTTTCAACCAGATTCCACACGGCCACAAACAACCCTACGGGTTGACCCGTGACAGGGCTAGAGTACGCAACATGATAGCGAAAATACGTTGGCATGATCCACCACCACCTTCCGTCAAATAAAGCTCGGCGGCAATCACCAGCCGCCACCGCCTTTTCAGGAACGCAGACCGACGTATACCTGCTCGTAATATTCTCGAGGCTCCAGTTCGATGGAGTCAAGATCTGCTTCTTGCACGAGATACCGTCGCAGATCCATACACAGGTGACACTTGGTTGCATACGTTGCTTGCGCCCGAAAACCCAGTTTAATCGCGATCTCGAATAAGCCGCGCACACCTTGACCATACAAAGCTGTGATGATCGGGTATTGCTTGGGATCCAATGGAAACCCCAGATCGCTAACGGCCACAGCCAGTCCACTGCACGAACCCGGCTGATAATGGCCGAAAAGATCCATGTGGAAGTGCCCGTTCTGTGCCAACTCTGTGCACCCGTGGCTTTCCCGCAGCAGTTCATCGATGGGCTTGTGCGGCAGCATCGACTCGTAAAAAAGCAGGGCTCGTCCGCGCATGGTCAGACCGAAACGGTGCCGGAGCTTTTGGGTGTAACCACGCCCGTACTCTGCTTCCCATTCTTTGAGCGTATGAACCTCGTCAGTGGGTTTGGCTGCCAGTTCATCAAAGAATTGTTCCTGCCAAGGGAACACGAGAACCTTTTCAGCTTGGCAAGCCCGAATGAGCTTCGTCACCTTATCTAAGGGAACGCATTCATTGTGAAAAGGACTGATGGAGATCAACAGGGTCGAGACTCCCAGCTGCTTCAGCTGGCTAAGGACTGTGCGAGCTTGAGCCTCCGTGCGATACCAAGACGCATTGGTTTCCACGTACTCCACCGTCACATCCTCCTGCTGCAGAACATCAAGGACCGCTCGCAGTCCTTGCCAGTTCAACAGCGGTTCACCGCCCCCGATGTGTACTGAATGACAACCCAGTGTCTTCATAGTGCGGCAGAGCTGTGCGGCTGTGTTGGCCGTCATGTATTCTTTCGGCCAAGATGGTGAGCTGCCATACAAACAGTGCTTGCAGCTGGCCGAACAGTAGTAATTCGCTATGAGCCCTCCAGAATAAAGTCGGTCGATGTTTAACGGTTGCATACGTTAGATCCTTTCTGTTCGAGCGCTCCATCAGCCACTTTTGGGCGCAGGAGTTGCTATCCCCATCTCGAACTAAGAGACTATACAGCAAAAAAATAGGGGGTTGTTCCATGTCCACCAAGTATCCTTTGGAAGACGAATTTGGTGATATTATCAAGAAAGCCCGTCTCGGATCCGGATTGTCCGTTACCGACGTGGCACGTAAGACCGGTGTTGATGAAGAACGGCTCCAGCGGATGGAAGCCTATGAGATACGCCCAGAGCCAGCCCAGGTAGCCGCATTGGCGAAGGTCCTAAACCTATCCCAAGCAAAACTGCAGGCCGTGGCCAATGAACAATACGTTCCCGATCCGGTGGCAACAACCTTTGGTAAGCTGGAAGTACATGTCCTTGCGGGTCAGCCCGGCGAAGCTAACTGCTATGTTCTCGCCGACCATGCCAAGGGTCAGACTGCCCTTATCGACCCGGGGGTGGAAACACAACGGATCCAAAAGGTTCTAGACGAAGTTGGATACCCATTGGCAGCCATTCTGCTGACGCACAATCACGGTGACCATACCAAGTCCCTTGACCAGTTTGCTGATCGGGTCCAGGACACCCCGCTGGATTATACCACTATTGCCACACCTGGGCATAGCAAAGACAGCCAGACTTACTATTTTGGTGACTGCGCTTTTGTCGGTGATCTGCTGTTCGCCGGGTCGGTAGGCCGCGCCCTTCCCGAGACGGGTTGGTATAGCACCCACCTAGACTCGGTGCGCAAAATTCTGGTTCTTCCAGATAGCACGGTGCTCTTCCCGGGCCACGGACCGGCCACAACTGTGGAGTCAGAACGCCAAAACAACCCCTTCATCCAAGACTAGCAGACCGTTATCGAACGTAACAATGCGTGGTTCACAGCTGAGTGCGAAACGCCTCGCAGGAGGCGTTTCCCCGAGCTAAACTCCTAACTTTGAGCGTTGGCACATATCGATGCGATAGGTCTGCATGCAGACCGCTTTAGAACGTAACAATACGTGGTTCACAGCTGAGTGCGAAACGCCTCGCAGGAGGCGTTTCCCCGAGCTAAACTCCTAACTTTGAGCGTTGGCACATATCGATG
>SLOZ01000392.1 GCA_007132255.1 Limnochordia bacterium
CCTGGGGAAATCTGATTTCCAGTGCCACTGTCACACGCTGATCATTCGTTAAGTCAGGTACCAATGTCGCTACATCGAGATGGTTGTCCAGCCAATCCCAATCCAAATCCGTCCGTTGCAGAATAATCTCTCGTTCCTCGCCATACGCCGTCTTCGTGACCCGGATACCGATATAATCGATAGTCTCGTCATCCCATACCGTGACGATGATGTCCCCTTCGCTGTGCTCCAAATCCATGTCATACTCAGAGTAGAAAGCTCCATCTTCAAATGGTTCCAAGCCCATGCTGGCAATTTGCGTTTGCCGACTCAAAGGAATTTCTATGAAAGACTCCGATACTTTGGTCTGACCGCCCAAGCCACCAATACAACCTGTTGCCAACAACGCCACCAACAATAAAACCACTGCCGAAAGGCTCCACCTACTCATGCAAATCCCCCTAGATTACGCAGTACTTTCCACTCACCTTAATCGCTATTACTATACCACGACTTCGCGGATCACGCTAGGATTGTGAAGGCCCACATCCGTTTCGCGCCTTTCGAGGTTCCGGATTGCACTTCGCGAAAAGGCGGCTCCCGCAACCACAGGGAACCGCCTGCTTCTCAGTACCTTTAAAGACCTCAGTCAAGACGCCCGACGATGGGCAGCTTGGTCAAGACCGACAACCCATGGGCGGAGCCTGCAATGGCTTCTGTAATGTCATTGCCAGCATTAAATCCTCGGTGCGATCCGCTGGGCCACGTCTCCGAGACATCGTAGATAACACCGTTGACGGCAATGAGGCCTCGATTGCCGTCTTTGCCATTGAACGACTCCAACTCGTCGTCACTCAGTACGAACTCCACAATGACGCCAACCACCGGCAGGTTGTCCAAAACCCGCAAGCCATGGGCCGATGTGTCGATGGGGTCTGAGATATCCGTACCCGCCGGATACCCTTGATGCATTCCACCGGGCCACGTCGCGGTGACATCGTAGACGATCCCGTCCACGGCCACATACGGAGGATGCTCGCCTTGACCGGAAAAGCCCTCCAGCTCTGCCTCCGTCCACAGGTTCGCCGCCAAATACCCGACCTGCGAGAGCTTGTCGAGCACAGGCGTGCCATGGGCAGAACCTGCCATCGGTTCCGTTATGTCAGTGCCTGCGGGGAAACCTCGATGCGACCCTGTGGGCCAGGTCTCCGATACATCATAGACTCTACCTTGGTAAGCCACATAAGCGGGATTACCGTCCTGACCATCAAACAACGAAAGCGAATCCAGCGAAAACACAGCGTCCTGTTGGTTGGCAAGAATAACTCCCGAGCACACCAGCATCATACACACTACCAAAACCGCCCATCGCCCTTTATTTCTCATTGCCAAGCCCTCCCATTTTTCCTTATTCATTTTATCGGACGCCAATGGGCTACAATGACTTCCTTAATTTTCAGTATACATTAAATTTGAATACATTAACAGTTTTCTTTCTACTTGACGAACCACGGGTCTATGGTTACCCAGACAAAACCATCGAATCCAGATGCCATTGGAGGTAATCTAAAAAACACTCACTGGCCAATGACAACTCACGGGCGGAGGTAAAAACCTGATGGCGCCTTGAGTTGCTAGATCCTCCTTCCTCAGAGGAAATTTCACGAAAAAAGCGAACGAGGAACACAATCGGTTTCTTAACACCGCGTAACAGCATCTTCTGCGCTCGATGGGATCATGGACGGCGGACTATTCTCCACCGTATCCCTGTATCACATTGTCCGCTGAACAGCAAAAACCACGAGGAGTTGACGGTCATTGAACAAAAACTGGTTACTTCTCTCCCTTGCTGCATTTTTGATCTTCATCCAACCCGCGTTAAGCGCTGAATCCCAAACGGATCTGCCACTGCGTCACGAGATAGACGTGCTCTTGGCCGAACTGCATGTCGACAGCGCCCGCCAATTACTTCAGACCACCGCCGTTCAGGGCCTGTCTGACCCCGTCGTGCTGCGCACCTATGCCTTTCTCGAGTCTTATATCTACGGAGAGCACGAGTTTGCTCTGCAACTCCTCGAACGGGCCCTCACGGCGAACCCAGATTCTTGGGATCACATACTGCTGGTTGCTGAGGTTCATCTGGCGGTCGGTACCCATGATGAAGCTGTGGCATTTCTCGAACCAGCTTTGAGCAAGGTCAACAGCGGCAGTAACGATGATACCATCGGTGCAATCTACCGGGTTCTGGGTGCTCATTATGAGATTATGGGCATGCCGCGGATGGCTATCGCCGCGCTCGAGGAATCTGTGCGGTTAAACCCATACAATTCCGAATCCAATCAGCGCCTGCATCGTCTGTACGTTGAAGACCGCCGATACCAAGACGCATACAGGATCTGGAGGCAGGAGAACTTCATTGTGGCAGCAGGAGCTGCTTTCCTGCCCCGGTTGCAGTTCCAGAACGCGGCATACCAGAACGCTGTGAGTCCAGAAGACACACCGGCCGTCAGAGCCACCCTGTACCGGGATCTTGGACTCTTTGAAGAAGCTGCCTTAGAATACGAGCGGGCCTTACAAACAAACCATGATTCCGTGATGGTCCACGAACTCGAGGCTCTGCGACGTTTTCTTGCCTTTCGAGACAAAATGGTCCATTATCTTGATGAATACTATCGAGACCGCATCCTTCACGGGCGCTTTGCCGAAGCCAC
>SLOZ01000179.1 GCA_007132255.1 Limnochordia bacterium
TAAAGACGGCGTGTCCAACAAAATTCTTTCACAATACTCACACTTGGAAGGGATTTCCGACGCAAGCGAGAATTCTCCTTTAACGAGAACAAATATCGACACATCCCAACACGGGGCCTGGTCAATATCAACTGATCCGACCAAAGCGTTTGCTCGCCTTACCGGCCACCAATTCCTCCAACATGACACCATATATCGCCATTGACAGGATCTCGCTTCACTGTTCAACACCCGGTGTCATCATGCTCCATTTTTCTCGCAACCTTTGCTATTGATATTACGCCTCAAAATGTACAGCGTCTCCCGTCACTGTGGTTCCTTTTCAATGTCCTTAACTACACTTGTTACGCTCCAATGTTCCAATCATCCACGAGGGGGTAGAACCATGAAACCACGAGCTTCGAAGATCCTCAGGCGCATGTTCATCAGCTTCTTAATTGCCCTACTTTCATTCTCCACGTTGCCTACTGCGTTGGCCCAGGAACCCAGCGCTCCCGACGAAGAAGCGCTTATAGCCATCATGTCCCCCACTGCAGCTGAGCCATTTCTGCTTCCCGAAGGCGTTGAGCAGATACCAGTGGTTTTTGCTTTGGATGAAACTTTAGTCCAGATGGCCGCGCTCGATATCATCTTGATAAAAGAAGGCGAAGAGGTACACACAACGCAGGCCATCGTCTACCCACTGCCAGCGCTGTTGTACACCTTTATTATGAACGTCCCGCCTTTGGCAGCCGGTTTCTATGACCTCGAAGTTATAGCAGATATTTCTACCATCGATGCCGGTGAAGAATTGGAGGGTATCCGCCGACTCATGGAACGCCAGGCCATCATCGTGGAACCGGAAATGCCGCCCGTGGTCGATGACGAACCCGAACCAGTCCGACCCCCTTGGCAGTGGAGCGGACAGCTGAACCTGGATTGGGATATCCTGCCTTGGGATCAAATGGCTTTGGACTTTCGTTCTGGTACCTACCGTGCTATTCGCGTCGATGGACCGAATCGCAGCACGCTTACCATCAACCACACGTTATCCAATGCATCGGTCTCCTACATTGACCGCAGTCGTGAACACGAAACGCGCGTATCGCTGCGGGGCAATCTGGAGGGCATATCGCATGTCAGCCTGCGTTATCGCAAAGACCCCCAGACCTGGTTGGTGGGACATTTCACCCCTTCCTTGGCCAGCATGCGGCCAGCACTGACCAGCCTGCACTTGAACGGACGACCTATGTTCGGCAGCACCTTCACGTATGAGGTGGAGCAATACCGGGCTTTCTTGGCTGCAGGCCAACAGCGAGCGACCCCTAGGTCGTTGGGGTACGACAGCACTTTTGTCATGGGCGACTTCACCTTCACACCTGTAGAGGGTCTTGGCGCCGGTGCCTATGTTCTGCAGGTTGTTCCCCGATTAGAGGATGGACCCGCTGGAACCGCCTTGGGGATCCACGGCGAATATGCCATCACAGATAGCATTACAGCGATTTATGAACACGGTCTCTCATCTACAGAGGAATCTGGGTTCTTCGACGGACAAGCGCAAACCCTGAGCGTGCGCTACCGCGAGGGAAGTAACTCCGTGACCGTCGATCTGTATCGTGTAGCTGAAGACTTCTTCCTCTATGGGTCTTCCCGGAGGACACCGGGTGAACAAGGTATCGAGATTGCCGTAATTCAAGATCTTGGTATTCTCGGACGCGGACGCCTAACCTTCAAGAACTTCAGTCGTCCCGTATTCACATCGGCAGGCCGCATTGACCAGAGTGTTCGCGAGACTGTTGTCGGCACCAGCGCTCGTTTTGCCAACGCTCGTGTGAGTGCTCAATACACGAACCGACTGACCGAAGACGTGGCAGAAGCGTACACCGAGGAAAGAATCGCTCACATCTTCCGTACTGCCGGAAGCATGGACATTGGTATCATTACCTATTCGGGTAATCTGCAGCATACCATCAGTCGCGCTGAGCGCTTTGCAGAAGGGGATTCAAGATCCTCAGAATCTAGATTGACTCGCTGGAACGTCCAAGCCGCCACCTACATCGAACCTTGGGAACCAGCGGCGGGCATCTCGGGCACAGACCGCACGGCCATTAACACCGCTGGTGACGTCACCAGAACTAGTACCTACACTCCGTGGGTAGGCGTAGGCTGGAGCGATGCCGAGCAGTTGTGGTACATCTTCGCCGATCTGGCCTTTCCGATTTCTCTCGAAGACGGTTCTGTGTCAGAGCGCTGGATTGATTTCGGTACCAGCGTCACTCGCCAGCTGCGGGAAAACGATACACTGGAGCTGAACTACAGCGCCGAGTTGTACGAGGGTGAGCTGTATCATACATTAAGTGTGGCTTATCGGTTTGTATTTTAACAGACCTGCTGGAAGGCTGGTCCTCAAGAGTTCTTGACTGGTAGATTCGAGCCTGTGTTTGTGCAAAAATCCCAGTTAACGGCCTTCTGGTGTTCTGGCCTATCCTCGGAAGGTGACCTGCGAGGCAGACTCCTAAACCGAGTACGAGCGAATAGCGGCATTACGAGAACAGAGCTGGAGGATCCGGCTCTGTTTCTATTTCCATAACTGCCGTGTCCTAGACAACAAAAGAAGCCGTCCTCTGCGGACGACTTCTTCCATTTTAGTGGGTTTTGCTCTCCGTGCTGCCGGAGAATTCCCAGCGGGCCAGCCTAAACCCTA
>SLOZ01000018.1 GCA_007132255.1 Limnochordia bacterium
CCACTGGCTGCCAAACCCAGAACCTGTGGCTGCTCCTTCTGCACCACGGCAGCAGCATTCACCAAGGCCGCCGCCACAAGATGCGGCACGTGACTGACTGCTGCCACCATGGCGTCATGGTCTTCGGGATCGACTAGCTGGCACTTAGCGCCTAAGCCAGCTACAAATTGCTGCATCACCTGCAGCACCTGTGGATCCGTAGCCTCGGTTGGCGTCAGCAAGTAAACAGCGTTCTCAAAAAGATAAGGATCGGCGCCGCGCACACCACCCACCTCGGCCCCAGCCATGGGATGGCCACCCAAGAAACGGTTCTTGTGCACGCCCAAGATCTCCTCAGCCCGTTGGACGAACTCGCTCTTCGTACTGCCGACGTCGGTGATGATAGCCTGCGGGTGAATATGCTCAGCAATGGCTTCCAGAACCCGTTCATTGGCACTGATGGGTGCAGCCAAGATCACGAGATCATAATCGCCTTCAAGATCGCAGAAATCCGTATAACCCTCATCAATGGCTTCCAACTCCAAAGCCAGGTTGAGATTCTCACCGTCAATGTCAACGCCAGCTATGCGCTGCACAAGGCCGCGCTTTTTCATGGCCATAGCCACAGAGCCGCCGAGAAGACCGACTCCGATGATCACGACTCGTTGAAACAATGTGGGTGATTTCGCAGATACCGGCATCAGCAACGGTCCTTTCTGTCCAGGTATGGGAATCATTCCCATATACCAGGTGTAAGTTAAATTTTTCCATGGTTGCCGTCAGTCTTGCGTAACGCGCCGCGCTGATATTCCAGGCATTCCCAGCTACCAGGTATCCTCCTATTTCGCACTTAGGATTTTAGTTTCCAACCCTTTCCAGTTGCTTCTCTTAGTCCAGAAAACTCCAGGGATCCTCAATATCGAGATGGTGAAGAATAAGGGTCTGTAGCTCGTTGAATGGCGGCATCTTGAAATGAACATGGTCACCATCGGTTTCTTTCGTCACAATACAGAACTCGAACGCTTCCATCATCATCCTGGCGGTGGGTGTCACTGTGGGACGCTTGGAATACAGACGCGGGATGGAAGAACCCGTCTCTTTGAGGCTCTTTGCGATGGAATATTCCAGTAAGCAGTAGACCATCAAGGCAAACGACATCACCGAGACCAACGCGGTCAAACGCCGATTCTTTTTCAGAAACAGGGGTCGCAGACGAAGTGGGCCTTTGAGATCGGCAAAGCGGCGTTCGGATAGAAACTGTCGTTTGTACCGCAAGAGAATCGCTTGCCCTGAGTGCTCTAGGGGAAGGTTCGTCAAGAGGGTGTACACACCATCGGTCTGCCGCTTTCGCTTGTAGGCTTCGCGATCGAAGGAGATCTCCAGATCTGTGGCAATTTCGCGATCGCGGTGGGCCTGTTTGCGGCCCGTAACACGGTACCCAATGACGTCTTGGAGATCCGTTTTGCCAATGAGGCGCTCGATGTGTCCCCGAACCTGCGTAGGAGTTGTGTAGCTGTATTTCCCCAGGTTCTTCTGCGCCTTTGCGACGCCGTCCCAAAATCGCTGCAACTGCCGTTTCCGATTCTTTCGAGTGGCCCGCCGTTCTTCACTCGAAGCGATGTACAGGCGCCGCAGACGCTCAAGCTGGCCGTTGAACCGTTTCATTTCCTGTGTTTCGAAACCCAAGTAGATAGTGGAGGATTTCTTGGTTCTGGAGGCCCGTCGTTTCTTGGACGCTGTTTTCGGTGCAGGGCTTTGATCCGTGCCCTCCTCGGAAATCGGCGGCGGAACGACCCATGGTTCCCATCCCTGCTCGTTTCGATGCTGAAAGAACTCCCATTCGCTGAAACGATTGCGGGACTCGGGTGCGACAAAGTAAAGTCCGTGTTGAAAGGCTGTTTCCAGGTTCGTTTGACTGATGAGTTTGCTGTCACCAATCAGGGTGAATTTATTACGGCGCACGACATCAAGCAGCGACTTCATGACCCCAGACACTTCGGAAACTTCCGCTGCATTCCCGGGGAATGTACGGTGCCAAAAGGGGACTTTGGCGTCCGAAGCGAGGGCATACCCTACCTGCAGCTGCTTGCGGTGGAGACCTGCGTCACGGTCCTTGGATTTGCCCAACTTGACCCGAGGAGCTTGAGCATCTTGTCCTTCGTCCGCGTAGTCGCCCTCGAACACAAAGGAGGTCATGTCCCAATGGATCCACGATGGATCGATCGAAAACGCCTCCATGGCTCGCCAAGCCAACGTACCCTGAATCTGCTCCAAAACAGGGAAGACGGCATCCAAAGCTCGCGTCAGTCGATCATCATTGAGGTCGCTGGGTTCGATACCCAAGGCGTCCTGGATCGCAAAGGATCTCGACCAGTCTTCGACCCCATGGAGCGCTCGCGGGGAAATCAGTCGGTTCAACACAAGGGCTTCGATGACCTGTCCGTGTGTCACAGCGGCGCGGCCTGTTACCGGAACCAAAGCATCAATGGTTTCCCGCAGACGGAGTCGACGCAGTAGCGGCAGGATCATAGGAAGCGGTCCAAAACTGCATGACGACGTCGTCGAGGTTACCGATCGTGTGCGCATAAAGCACCTCCTGCGCCACTATTTCGCTGTCTGATATTAGTACACCTTTCGGAATAATATATACAATATATTCGCGCGATTCCCGCGAATCACAATACTCTATGTGCGAAACGGGAG
>SLOZ01000103.1 GCA_007132255.1 Limnochordia bacterium
CCTGGGATCCCATAGGCGGATGTTGTCTACGGTGTCCCAGTTTTCCTGCAGTATATCCCAGTCGAGTTCTTGGTCTCCGCGAAACTCGCGCTGGGTAAACCGGTCCAAGCCAAAGGCTTTTTGGGTCATATCGATATGATGTTTGATGTATGGCTCTTCTCTACTAAATTCGCTAGGTTCAACGAACCATGATTGCACCAAACCCGGGACAATGCCCACGCCAAGAACACTGGCCGCCAACCAAACGGCGAGTACAGCTGCGAATCTCGGGATGCGCTTGCTGCCACCAAACAACAAGACAATTCCTGACAAAGCCGCAATACCTGTTAACACGCGGAAAACGACAACACGCACATGGACATCGGTGAAAGCCGGGCCGTAAACGGCACCAGCAGTTGAAAACATAACTTCAAAAACATCAAAGTGATAACCGATAGCTCGGAGGAAAACAAAAACAGCGGCCAAGACAGATAGATGAACCAAGGCTTTCTTCGAGCCGCCGACCTCAAACCCTTTTAATTGAATATGTCCTGCAGCTCCATAGATCGCCGCGCAGGCGATAAATGTCGGTACAAGAAAAGCAATGCCTAAGTTTAACAGAAATCGATAAAATGGCAGTTCAAACATATAAAAGGAAACATCGCGTCCGAAGATAGGATCCGCAATACCAAAAGGGATAGCATGGAAGAACTTCGCAGCCTGAAACGCGAACAGACTGGTTCCCGCTGCGAACAAGAATCCCAAGAATAGACTTCCTGCCAAGAACCCGACGTTCACGTGTCCCGCCTTTATAAGCTGCGCCATCTGCGGATTGCGCCACAAAAGCTGCATCACAGCGTTCTTGGTGAATCGAAGATTCACAAAGAAGAAGATCGCGAAAACCAACCATACCGCTGCCGGCACCGCCCGTTCCCACAAGATCATTGTCCAAAACACCTGCTGCAGGTCAAGACTCTCGTACCACAGCCAGTCCGTATAAAACTGGCTTCCAGACGCCAATATGCCGATCAAAACAATCACAACAACAATCAAGGATACAATGAACCGCTTCGCTAACACCGGAGAATCACTCCTCAGTGTCCCTAGTGGGACTATTTGCCAGTTCGGCCAACAACTCTACGACTTCGTCTCGTGCTACGTGATATGTCTCTTGGCAAAAATGACAAACCAGCTCCAATTCTTCCTCTGCGTGAGCTAAGGTTTCCAGTTCCTCACGACCTAACGTGATGAGACTATTGCGGAATCTTTCCAACGAACACGGACAATAATACTGAACCGAACGCTTGTCGTGCAGTTTTAGATCCATATCGCCCAGAAGTAAATGCAAAATCGCCTCGGGCGATTTGCCACTGTCCAAAAGCGCTGTTACCGGTGGGATATGCGGAATACGCTGTTCCAGGTGTTCAGCCAATGTCGTATCCGCATCCGGGAGCAGTTGAATAACATACCCGCCACTGGCTTGAATTGACCCATCGGGGTTGACCAGTGTGCCCACACTGACAACCGATGGCGTCTGTTCGGACACTGCGAAATAATACGCAAAATCGTCACCTACCTCACCAGTCTGCAGTAAAACTGAACCTTGATACGGTTCCTTGAGTCCCATATCCCTGATGACATGCAGCGTGCCGGGCCTAAGGCTGTCCCCGACAGCCAACTTACCTTTGCTGTTCAATGGCAGCTGCAGCTGTGGATTGCGAACATAGCCACGGACATTACCTACGGAATCCGCACTGACCACAAGTCCTTTGAGCGGACCATCACTTTGGATCTGCACGGTCAAGTGTTCCTGGCCTTTGAGCATCGATCCCATGACCAAGGCTACCGTCATGGTTCGTCCCAGAGCCGCTGATGCTACAGGGTACAGCCCCTGACGACGTTGAGCCTCATTGATTACCTCGCCACTATGTACGGCAAAGGCCCGAATTGTGCCATTTGCAGCAGTAGCTCGTATCAAATAATCACGCTGTTCCACAAACATCCTCCTAGAAAAACCCAAGATCGTTCCAAGACAAGAAAGCCACACCAAGGGCAAGCAGTAGCAGCAGCGTAACCAACGCAATGACCCGTTGTTGACGACGCTGGCGGGCTCGACGCTGGCGCCGAGATAAGCCTGCACGGCTCGGCGTCGGTTGATGCGATACCACTGGCTCCGGCTGCTTTTTGGGTGAGTTTTTTGCTTCCCCAGCCAACTGGTAATACTGAATGAGAACTTGTTCGGCATCAAGCTCGACTGCTCTGGCATAACTCCGCAAAAAACCCTTAAGATAAACCTCGCCAGGGATTTCGTCGAAGCGCCCTTCTTCAATAGCCCGTAAAAATCGTGAGCGAATTTTCGTCTGCTGCTCCAAATCGTCAATCGATAGGTTGAGCTCGGTGCGAGCTCGGTACAAGACCGAACCCAATTCCTGCAGGTCATTCATGTTCTGCTCCCTCCAAATCGGAAGAATCAACCAAAACCTCGCGCGGCTTGCTGCCTTGATAGCTGCCAACAATACCTCGTACTTCCATCATGTCAATAAGGCGAGCTGCCCTGCTGTATCCGATGCGAAAACGGCGCTGGAGCATAGAGATGGATGCCTGACCTGTATCAACAACCAGACGAATGGCATCAGGCAGCAGTTCATCTTCCGTGGGATCATGTCCCGTTTCTTCAGCCGCTGGAGGC
>SLOZ01000178.1 GCA_007132255.1 Limnochordia bacterium
AAAAACCCACGGGGCAGGTGGATAGGTTCCAGCGGTAGATACGTCTCCGGAAGAACATCCATCAGCTCAAGCATCGGACCCGCGGGGGTAACCAAACCAATGCGATGATCTGTTAGTGCATAGCCATATCCGATGGCGCCAAGCAGTTTGTCATCGATGTATACGGGACTCCCGCTCATTCCAGCGGCAATGCCTCCGCTGCGTTCAATCACGTCACCGCTGACCCTGACCATAACCAGTGGCGGTACCGGCGGCGCCTGGGGAATCACGTCAAGAATCTCCACAAAGAACGTTTCCACATTAAAACCGCGAATCACCGTAAGGCCATGGCCCCGCAGTCCAGGTTCTAGCTGATCTAACGGAAATACTTCAACCGCCATCGCCGAAGTCGTGATCAGCAGCCCAAGCAGCACTATGACAACGGCCGCTGCAAATCTTCTCACTGGCACCACTCCTCTACCTTCGACTTTCAGGCGTAATAATGATCAAACCATTGCTTACGGGACGTTCCGTTCCATCCGACGGTATGTTTAAAACCCGGTTACGGACAAACATCGTCGTGGAACCACCGCCATCTAGATTCATGGCATCCACGGCTCCCAGCTCTATCATCAGATCCGCCAACTCCAACAGCGTCATCCCAACACTAACATTGGGGATGCGGCCATTGACGGTTACCACAAGCAGACGCTTGTCGGCTGTAATTCCCAAAGCCGTGCGAGGAGCACGTCCTTGGGTGATGTCGTTTTGGAAACGTTCCTCAACGCCAGTAACATGGACTTGACCATTCTTGACAAGTCTTGGCCCGCCGCCAATGATCTCCGTAATCCCACGGGAAAACCAATCCGGGGTCAACGCCATGCTGTATTGTACAACGTCCCCGGGCCGGAGCTGACCCAAGAAGGTTCGGGCCGTTCCGTGACCGCTGAGGACAACTGCATCCTCTGGAATATCCATCCCGCCCTCTTGGATGCGCACAACTTGGCCGTCTCTCACCAAGACATCAAGACCAAAGACGTTCGTGTTGGTGGCCGCTCCATAGTGCGGCGTGTACAGAATAAGATCATCCTGCACACGCGGTCGATTCATACCCGTGATAGCCAACGTTCCATAGAGTGTCTCGACGACGCCCACAGCATCCAAAGATCCCATGACCACTTGATTCTTTCCTAACCCTATGGCTGTTCGCGAAGCAAACGGCTCACTGATCAACTCGCCTTGAATGGCTAAGACACCCAACGGACGACCATCGGCGGCAAAATAAGCTCCATTGACCGCAGCTATGGCTTCACCCCGGACAGCCATGGAGCTGACCCGTTCACGGCCGAAGATCTGGTCCTGAGCTAACACACTGCGAAACTCGATGTCAGGATCGGTAATCTTTGCATCCAAATAATTGACGACCAGTGGTCCGGCGACGCTTCCCCGGCGCTGGTGTCCATAGCGCACTCCCTGCGCTATGCCATGTTCCGCTGACCAATTGAAGACTTTGTCCACTGTCACATGTAAGAGTCCGTTCTCCACCGACCACTGCGGCTCAGGAAGTTGGTAGCGGAAGTCTAGAACAATTCTTGTTCCCGATGTGTCTGGGCGTGGGCTTGTTCGCAGCTGCTGCAGAGCCACATCATAAAACCCCTGCACGCTGGGCTCATCAGCGGCTGGGTAATCCAAATCCACAATGACTTTCATGGGATTATTGGTGTGCCAGACTCGAAACGATGCGTCGCCCTGCAGAGGAATACGCAGCAAAACCTGGTCGGGCAGGGTCTCAACCCATAAAGCACCGACGGACGCCGGCAATACCAGCCCAACCAGTAGTACAACGAAAATGACAAAGAGTAGTTTCAAAAGCACCAGCCTCCAATCATACCGTATATACTTTCTGTTCCAAAGCCAAAGTTCCTGCTGACAAAAAAACCGCTCACGTGAGCGGTCAATCGTCGTCCGGTACAAAATGGATCATCTGCTTGTAGAGAATCTCGGCTAACCCGATGCCTCCGGCTTTCGCCATATCCTTAGACATCTCCTCATCCAAGAGGTGTTCAAACGTTTTTTCGGCAGTACGGTCTCCAAATAGGTCACTCTCAGGAACCGTACTGCGCATGGCACCCAACATCTGCTGCAAAAACAGCGCTTCAAATTCCTGCGATGCCTGTTCCAATGCCTTCTGTGAACCGGATTGCTGTTGAGCTCTTTGCGCTCGCTGCGCCGACGATTCACTGGGATCCCATGACACGATTTTCATAGCCTGCCCTCCCTACAAGATGACCAATTCTCCAAAAAGTGCTCCTGCAGCTTTGATAGCCTGCAAAATCGCAATGATATCGCGAGGTGATGCTCCGATGGCGTTGAGCGCGTCCACCAGTTGGTCTACACTACTACCGCCATCCAACACCATAAAGCGATCTGGATCGTCTTCCATATTCCGAAATACTTCGGTAGGTACTGGAGTTTCTCCTTCTGTCAGCGGTGGCGGCTGAGAAACAGGCTGCACTGTATCCACTCGGACACTGAGATTCCCGTGCGCCACAGCAATGGGTGCGATGCGGACATTAGAACCCATCACCACGGTACCGGTCCGTTCATTAATAACAACTCGAGCCACCGCATCAGGCTGTACCGGCAGATCCTCCAATTCGGCAATGAACCGCACAAGATTATTGCGATA
>SLOZ01000086.1 GCA_007132255.1 Limnochordia bacterium
AGTACGTTCGCGGTGTTAAGGTCAGCCAGGTGGACGTCTTGAAGAAGCAAGGGAATGACATGCAAGCACTTATGCACACTCTGGCTGAGTGTTTTATGAAACAAGTTTTTGAGGATGGGTTTTTCCATGCGGATCCCCATCCAGGCAATCTCATGGTCTTGAGTGGTGGGCGTTTAGCCTTCGTTGATTTTGGCATGGTGGGACGGGTGGATGAACTGACCATGCAGGGGTTGGCGCGTCTCTTGGTTGCTATTACGCAGCGCAATGTTGATGAGCTCATTCTGGTACTGCAGGAGCTGGATGCTCTGCAGGGCAAACCGACTCGAGAACTACGCAGCGATGTCATTGAAATGATCGACATGCATTATGGGCGGGCCTTGAAGGAACTGGATTTCTCGCAGATTTTTGAGGATCTGCTGGAGCTGGTACACAGGCATCCCGTGAATCTACCAACGAACCTGTTGGTCTTGGCCAAGGCCATGGTTACGGTGGAAGGCGTGGGCTCCATGCTTTGGTCCGACTTCAACGTCATGGAAGTGGCCGAACCCTTCGCTTCCCAGTGGATGGAAAAACAGTATAGTGTCAAAGCCATTGGTCAGCGCACGATATCTTACGCAAAAGACTGGAACAGGTTGATTCGTAAGCTGCCCAATGACATCGAGACAGCCATGCATTTGATCAACGAAGGCCAGATGGAAATTCGTTTCCGTCATGAAGGACTTGATAAACTGACCAACCGGTTGGATGTGGTATCCAACCGGTTGACCTTCGGGGTGATTATTGGGTCGATCGTTATCGGTTCGTCGTTCATGGTGCAGTTGGAACGCGGTCCAACCTTTCTGCAAATTCCAGTATTTGGATTGGCAGGTTTTGTTTTAGCAGGCTTCATGGGCTTGTGGCTGCTCGTGGCTATCCTTAAGTCAGGCCGGATCTGAGTCGTCGGTGTACAATTCTGGCTTAAGGATGAACACGTAGGGGATATTCCGGTACAGTTCTTGAAAATCCAAGCCGTAGCCGACGAGGAACTCATTAGGTACATCAAAGCCGACGTAATCGACGGGAATGTCCACCGTGCGGTTGGCAGGTTTGTCCAGCAGTGTGCAGATCTTAATACTCGCCGGATTACGGCTTTTTAAGTTGCGGATTAAGTAACTTAGGGTCAAACCGGTATCAATAATGTCCTCGACAATGAGAACGTGCTTGCCCTCAATGCTTTCCTCCAAATCCTTGGTGATACGAACCACTCCCGATGAATGGGTGGAATGCCCGTAACTGGAGATGGCAATAAAGTCAAATGTAACTGGGGCGGTAATGTGTTTCGACAAGTCTGTCAAAAACATTAAACCGCCTTTCAATATGCACAACAACGCCACGGTCCGATCAGCGTAGTCCCTGGAAATTTGCTCGCCTAACTCTTGCACGCGTTGTTGAATGGCTTCTTCGGTAAGAAGAACCCGCTCAGCGATATCCATAGGAGACTCCTCCTTCTGAAGTTTGCCTTCATCATACTATTGACGCTGGGAAAAATCAAGAGAAGGAAAAGCGCCGAACCGCAAAGAATGGTACAGCATTTGGAGGTTTTTGTATGACAGAAAAGCGTTGGATTCTCTGTCCAACGACCACGGCAGCCCATACCTTGGCCCACAGACTAGGTGTTGATCCGATTGTGGGGCAGGTCTTAACAAATCGCGGCATCACCACGGTCGAGCAAGCGCGGACGTTTTTGCATCCGGAATGGGAAGCTGTACCATCGCCATGGCTCCTAAAGGGTATGGAAGCAGGGGCTCACCGAGTTCTGCAGGCATTGGAGAACGGTGAATCTGTTTGTATTTATGGCGATTACGATGTGGATGGACAGACTGCTACGGCACTGTTGGTGCGCTTTCTGCGTAGTGTATCCCAGGACCCGCAGCTGATCCAGTACTACATACCGCACCGCATGGACGAAGGCTATGGTTTGAACACAGAGGCAATCGTGGAACTGGCAGCTCGTTACCAGCTACTGGTTACGGTTGACTGCGGCATTGTTTCATGCGCTGAGGTACAGGCCGCCGAAGCAGCCGGTATGGATGTTGTTGTGACAGATCATCACGAACCAGAGGCAGATATTCCTCAAGCACGGGCGGTGATCAACCCTCACCAACGCCATTGCTCCTATCCGTTTGCCGGTTTAGCTGGCGTCGGAGTTGCCTTTCAATTGGCTCGCGCCGTCGGTGAGCGTTGGCAGTTGCCTATGGGCGAATACTTGGATTTGGTGGCGTTAGGAACCACAGCGGATCTTGTGCCTCTGCAGCAGGAAAACCGCTTTTTCGTCCATGCGGGTCTGCAGCAATTAGCTGAGACAAAAAATGTCGGTCTGCAGGCGCTCATCAAGGTCTGTGGGTTGAAACCGCCGTACAAAGCAGCGGATTTTGGATATCGTCTTGGACCTCGACTCAATGCTGCCGGACGGCTGGGGGATCCCAGTCGCGGTGTGCGTTTGCTGCTGACGGAAGATCCAGAAGAGGCTGCACAGTTGGCGGCCGAGTTGGATCAAGAAAACCGAGCGCGGCAGGAAGTGGAACAGGAAATCTTGGCACAAGCCCTTGAACAAGTGGAAACGAACGGCTGGCAGCAAGAACCAGTAATTGTCGTTGCCGGTAAGCAGTGGCACTCGGGTGTTATCGG
>SLOZ01000402.1 GCA_007132255.1 Limnochordia bacterium
AATCCATGTCGATCGTATCCCAAGGAATGTCGCGGTTGAACTGCGTATGCAGGTGCACGAATGGCTTCTGCAGTGCACCCAAACCGCCGATCCACATCTTAGCCGGCGAAAAGGTATGCATCCAGGTGATGAGACCAATACACTTCTTGTCGCTGTTAGCTTCTAATACTAGGTCCCGAATGGCCTCGGAATTGGTCAATACAGGCTTGAACACCACACGTACCGGGACGTCTGCCGCACCATCCAACCCAGCTGCGATGGCCTGCGAATGCTCATTCACAGCATCGAGAACGTCATTGCCATACATCTGCTGACTTCCTGTAACGAACCAGACTTCATAATTCTTCAAAGGCTGCATCATATTACTTTCCCTCCTGTCCGTAATAAGCACCGGCGCCATGTTTGCGCAGGAAATGTTTGTCAAGCAAAAACTGGGGAATACTGCCGGCTGCGGCATTGATCTGTCGGGCCCGCGCCGCCATCTTGGCGGTTTCCTCGAGAACCACCGAATTGGTCACCGAATCCATGGCATTCTTGCCCCACGTGAAGGGACCATGCTGAGCCACCAGAACCGCCGGCATTTGGACGGGATCGATATCCACGAAGGTCTCGACAATCACGGACCCGGTATTGCGCTCGTAGGCATCCTCCACTTCACCCTTGGTCAACGGCCGCGTGCATGGCACCGTGCCATAAAAATGATCGGCGTGGGTCGTTCCCATGCACGGCAGGCTGGCTCCAGCCTGCGCCCAAGCCACCGCCCAGGCGGAATGGGTATGGGTAATTCCACCAATGTCCTTGAACTGCTTATAAAGCTCTACATGGGTCGGCGTATCCGACGATGGCCGCAGGTCACCGTCCACCACGTTACCGTCCAGATCGACAACAACCATCTGCTCGGCCTTCATCGCATCATACGAGACACCGCTGGGTTTTATCACGACAAAGTTGGTCTCACGGTCAATAGCCGATACATTGCCCCACGTAAAGATCACCAGACCATAGTCCACTAGGGCTAAATTGGCCTCGAACACCTCTTGTTTCAGTTGTTCCAACAACACGATTCACCTCGATCTTACAGGGACCGCAGGGTATCTTCCACCAAGGCACCGGTCCGCATATAGTTTTGGTACAGTTTCTCATATTGGGCAGCTCGCTTGGGATCCGGCGTGAATGTCTTGGCAAATGGACTCGCCATGTGGGCTTTGGCTTCTTCCACGTCCTTGTACACTCCGGCGGCCACAGCACCGAAAATACCGGCTCCAATGGCCACAGCCTGTTCCGAAGCAGCAACCTTGATCGGCATATTGAAGACATCGGCTGTAATCTGCATCACCAGGGCATTTTTCTGCGGAATACCGCCAATGGCAATCACTTCTTCGATCTCCACACCTTCATCTCGGAAGCGATCCACAATGGCGCGGGCGCCGTAGCAGGTGCCTTCCACGAGACTTAGGAAGAATCTCGGAGCTGTCGTTCCCAAGCTTAACCCCAAAGCTGCACCTTTCAGCGTCTGGTCGGCATCCGGTGTGCGGCGGCCATTCAACCAGTCTAACGCCAGCACACCACCGCCTCCAGGTTCCAACTGTTCAGCTTCCTGGGTCAGCGTCCGCAGAATACGGTCTTCCACCGCCTGCGCCTGTGTTTCGTTAATGCCGGCCTCGCCAGCCAACGCATCCAGCGGCCAGGTCAACAGTTCCTTGAACCAAGCATACACATCGCCCAAGGCCGACTGGCCCGCTTCCAGACCGATCATGCCAGGGATCACTGAACCATCCACTTGGCCGCAGATTCCTTTGACCTGTTTGCCACCGATGACATCATAAGGAGCCACCATGACATCGCAGGTGGACGTACCCATGATCTTGACCATGGCACCTTTACCAATGCCCGCACCCACAGCACCCATGTGAGCATCAAAAGCTCCCACAGCTACCGCGATACCCTCGGGCAGACCGAGGCGCTCAGCCCATTCGGGTGTTAGGTCGCCGGCTTTTTCATCCGAGGTCTGTGTATCGTTGTAGAGGCGAGCCCGCAGTCCACCCAGCAGGGGATCTACACCGCGCAGAAACTCGTCACTGGGAAGACCGTCCCAATCCGCATGCCACATGGCCTTGTGGCCAGCGGCACAGCGACTGCGTTTTAGTTTGTCCGGCGCCTGGGTGTCCGTAAGTACTGCCGGCAGCCAATCGCAGTGTTCTACCCAGGAGACAGCGGCCGCACGTACCGCTTCGTCAACCCGCAGGGTATGGAGAATCTTGGCCCAGAACCACTCGGAGGAATAGATCCCACCGACGTATTTTGTGAAGTCGATGTCGTTGTTCCAAGCGGCTTTGTTGATCTCTTCGGCTTCTTTTACCGCTGTGTGATCTTTCCAGAGAATAAACATCGCATTGGGATTGTCCTGGAATTCAGGGCGCAGCGCCAAAGGCACACCTTCGCCATCCACAGCGCAGGGAGTAGATCCTGTGGTATCAATGCCCAGGCCCACCACCTGATGTGCAATCTCCGCTGGCAGCTGTGCCAAGGCTCCCTTGATGCAGGCCTCCAAGCTTTCCAGATAGTCCAAAGGATGCTGCCGGAACTGGTTCTTACCGGCATCGCAGTACTGCTGTTTGGCCCAGCGCGGATACTGAGCTACATCTGTGCTCTCTTCCTTACCCGTGGCAGCGTTGACCACCACAGCCCGCACTGAATCCGAACCGAAGTCCACACCGATTACATATTTTTCCATTTGTTCGATCAGCCTCCTTAAGCTTGACAAACCGTACCGGTAACGTTAATATTTTGGTATAACCTTAGTATTCGATTTCCATGTTCTATTTCCTGCTGCTGCCTTCATTATATTGAGTTCGGGGAAGAAGGGTTTTGACATGACACATAAGACGACACTCAAAGACGTAGCTGATGCCGCTGGCGTCTCGATTAACACGGCCTCGCGGGCCTTGAATCACAAACCCGATGTTAAAGAAGAGACCAAGGAACGAATTTTGCGGATCGCCAAGGACCTCCACTATGTCCCTAACGCAATGGCTCAAGCTCTCAAGGGCAAACATACCCGTTCCATTGGCGTGATTGTCGACGATCTATCGAACCCGTTTTTCGCCGAAGTGCTCAAGGGAGCGGAAGAGGTGGCGGCCAGTCGCGGCTATGCGGTAACCGTCGGCAACTCCGCTGAAGACCCCAAAAAAGAACTGCATCTGGTCCGAACCATGATTGAGCAGCGTACCGCAGGGCTTCTGATCACCCCCACCCAGAAGGACAGCAGCTTCATTTCGCTGTTACATCAAGAGCCCCTGCCCTTCGTGTTGGTGGCCCGCCGCTTCGAGTCCATAGCTACGCATGCTGTCTTAAACGACGACTTCTCCGGTGCCTACCAAGCGGTGGAATACCTCTTAAGGCAGGGCTACCAAAACATACTTTTCTTGAATGCGCCTACGTACTTGTGGAGTGCCAGCCAACGACTGCATGGATTTCGGCAGGCCATGGAGGCGGCTGGTCGAGCCATTGAGCCTTGGCAGATCCAATGCTGCCTGCCGACGCTGCAGGGCAGTTATGAAGGCATGAGGGAGATTCTCCCGACCTTAACTGCAGCACCCGACGCCGTTTTCGCCTTCAGCGATTACATGGCACTAGGAGCCATCAAGGCCCTGCGCGAAGCTGGTCTGCGTGTCCCAGACGACATCGGCATCATGGGCTATGACGGCATCGATGTTGGCGACATGATCTCCCCGGCCCTAACAACCGTGCGCATTGCCAAACGCCGTCTGGGACGGGAAGCGGCTCGTTCGCTCATTCATTTAGTCGAGAATGGTCCCGGCAATGCCAAACAAACCATTCTGCCGCCGGAGCTGGTGATCCGGCAGTCCACTCCGGAACGAACGCAAGCGATCAAGGATATCCAGTGACAAGCTAACGTTGTTGTGCCTGCAGACCACCGCCAGCGGTGGTCTATTTCGCGACCCGATGGATGTGTACGCAGCTCTTGACCCTTTCCCGGAAAGATTGTTCCGAACCAAGCTTCACCTTGACAACCCCATTCCGCCGTATACAATGAAATAGAAGCCCCCGTATGGGGTTCCTTGAAACCCGCAGTGCGAAACCGGTCCCTAACGAATGGGTTTTGTTCGGAGTTCGTCCAGGCGAAGCCGTAGAGGACGCAGCCAATGTATTTCAAACGCCAAGAAGGAGCCTCTTATGAACCCTACCTCCAGAAAGTTCTTGTCCTACTATCGACCTTACCTGGGTCTGTTCATCAAGGTTATGCTCTGCGCTCTTTTGGTTGCGGGTATCGCCCTTGTTTTTCCCCTCTTGGTTCGCCATCTTACCAAAACTGTACTAGAGCAGCCAAGCCAACAAGCGCTGCAGGGGCTCTACGAAACCGGAGCGCTCATGGTACTGCTGGTGGTTGTTCAAACAGCCTGCGGTTACTACTTCGATTACCGCGGTCACGCCATGGGAGCTATGATGGAAACGGACATGCGTGCCGAGCTGTTCAACCATTTGCAGAAGCTGTCGTTTTCATTCTACGACAACCAGCGCGTTGGCCAGCTGATGTCCCGGATCACCAACGATCTGCTTTCGTTAACCGAGTTGTACCATCATGGGCCAGAGGATCTGGTTATCTATACGGTCAAATTCCTCGGAGCCTTTGTGATTCTAGCTTGGATCAACGTACCGTTGACCCTCGCGTTGTTTTTGTTCATTCCTGTGATGGTCGTCTTTGCCCTGTATTTCAATAAGAAGTTAAACCGAGCCATGCGCGCCAACAAGGAACGAATCGCCGATGTCAATGCGCAGGTGGAAGATACGCTAGCGGGGATTCGCGTGGTCAAATCCTTCGCCAATGAACAGGTTGAAGGGGCTAAGTTTGGCCGCGAGAATCGCCGTTTTCTTGAAAGCCGCAAAAGCACCTATCGCCATGAATCCTACTATTTCCAAGGTATGACGGCCTTCACCCAGCTGATGACCGTGACCGTTGTGGTATTCGGTGGGATCAGCATTGTCAATGCCGCGTTGGACTTGGCCGACCTCATTACCTTCCTGCTTTACACAGGTTTTTTGGTGGAGCCAATCATGAAGTTGAGCCACATCACCCAGCAGTACCAAGAGGGCTTCACAGGCTTCCAGCGGTTTATGGAAATCATGGAGTTCCATCCCGATCCCGAAGATAATCCGCAGGCGCTAGTACCGAAGACCGTCCGTGGAGACCTGGAGTTTCGTGATGTCGGTTTCCGCTACGAAAGCAACCCCAATTTCGTACTCCGACACGTTTCACTGCAGGTTCCGGCCGGAGATTATGTGGCACTGGTGGGCTCTTCCGGGGTGGGCAAGACCACCATCTGCTCACTGATTCCACGCTTCTACGAAGTAACCGAAGGCGCGATTCTGCTGGACGGCGTGGACATTCGCCGCATTTCCTTGGATGCACTGCGGCGCAGTATTGGCGTTGTCCAGCAGGACGTGTATCTGTTCGCCGGTACCGCAGCAGAGAACATTCGTTACGGTCGGCCCGAAGCCAGCGACGAGGACGTCATCCAAGCAGCCAAACTGGCCAATGCCCATGAGTTTATCATGAAACTGCCCCAGGGCTACGCCACGGATATTGGCCAGCGGGGTGTGAAACTGTCCGGTGGCCAGAAGCAGCGCCTCAGTATTGCGCGGGTGTTTTTGAAGAACCCGCCGATTTTAATCTTTGACGAAGCTACCAGTTCCTTGGATAACGAAAGCGAAAGCGTGGTCCAGGAGTCCTTAGAGCGTCTGGCAGTCGGGCGCACAACGTTGGTCATTGCCCATCGTTTGTCTACGATCCGCAGTGCTAAGCATATTGTTGTCCTGACTGACGGCGGGATTCACGAAGAAGGGACCCACGAAATCTTGCTGAACCGCAATGGTACGTATGCCCGGTTATACCGGATGCAGTTTGAGCTATAGACAGGACCAGACACCCGAGCCGTGGCTGCACAGTTGCTTCCTGTGCACCGCTGTCTCGGGTGTCTGCTTTGCGAATCCAGAACTCGTTGTGGTGAAGCCTCCATCAAACGTTCCGCCATATTCCTTGACCGTGGACGCCGCAGCCGGGTGAGTAACGCATAGGGCGATGTTTTTGTGGACCCGACAGTTCAGCTGCCCAGCAGACGATCGGCCAAATCAGCTAAGGATACTTCGGCGAGGCTATGAAGCCGTAGGTCCTCCAAGCCCTGGGGCCAAGCTAATTTCACGGTAACTGGATTGGGAACGACCACGCAGTACATCCCGGCTGCTTTCGCCGCCCGCAGGCCGTTCACCGAGTCCTCGATGGCGACAGCTTTGTTAGCTGCCACATCCACTTCCATTAAGGCCCTATTGTAGAGTTCAGGATTTGGTTTCACCTGTGCCACCTGGTCTGCTGTGACGATGGCATCAAAGAAAGGCAGCAGATTGTGCTGTTCGAGCAGCGGCAGCACCCAGGTTTTCGGTGAACTCGATGCCAAGCCAATCTTCCAACTGCGCTCCTGCGCTGCACGCAGATAGTCCATAACTCCCGGACAGAGACTTTCTTGCTTGGTCAATTCCCAATGCCTTTGTCGGCGCCAAGTCCGAATCTCGTCAATATCCAAAGGATGTCCCACAGCCTTCTGCAGGTACGTGTAGGCGTTGAACGTCAGTTCACCACCGACCGTGGCAATCCATGTGTCCACGGGGAACTCTACGTCGTATTGGGCGTAGAGTTCTTCGTAACTGACCAACTCGGGAGACTCTGTGTCTACAATGATGCCATCAAAGTCAAAGATCAATGCCTGTAACATAACTAACTCCTTTTGAACGTAATTGTCGGATCCAAAGCCAACAGCAGGTATTCGGTCCAACGCACCATTTCTAATATGTCATGGACATCAGCCAACTCCCAAGGCGTGTGCGTATACCGAACGGGAAACTGGAGGTCAATGCAGGCCACGCCGTCCCCGGTCAGCTGCACGTAGGAAGCGTCCGTGAGCCCACCCATCATCACCGAGTTCTGGTACCGCAGATTGTGCTCCTTGGCCACGTCCTGGGCCAGCCGCAGCAGCGTGGGATGGGGAATCAGTCCATTCAGTGTCCCGCGGCCGTGGAAGGAGAAGTGACTGACCGACGGGCCCCCGCCTATCCGAATGCCTTTGTTCTTACGTAAATCCGGCGTATCACCGGTTAACGCCAGATCGTAGCAGATCGCGCAGTCCGGGCGCAGTCTTTGAGCTGCCACCATGGCGCCCCTTAGATTGAACTCTTCCTGAACCGTCGCTACAATGTAGACCGTGTGTTTGGGCGGCCGCTCGTTGAGCATCTCCGCCAAGAGCAGCAGTGCCAGACAGCCTCCGCGATTATCCAAAGCCTTGGCGGCTACACGGCCATTGGCCAGTTCCAGAAATCCGCCCATATAGGTGATGGGGCTGCCCACTCCGATGCTCATAGCCTCCACATCCTCATCCGAGGCAGCGCCAATGTCAATGAACAGCTCTTTATAGGGGATCACTTTGTATTTCTCTTCCGGTGGTGTGGCATGGTGCGATTTTACGGCTACGAAGCCTGGGATCAGGGTTCCATTGTTGCTCCGGATCTGGACAGCCGTGGCTGGCAGTACCTTTTCAGGCAGGCCGCCCACGCGTTCAAAGCGCAGATAGCCATCGGGTTCAATATCACTTACGATCATGCCCAACTCATCCATATGGGCAAACACCATACACGAGGGCCCTGGCGAGGCGCCGGGAAACACAGCTGTGATATTGCCCAACGTGTCCACGGACACTTCATCCGTGTACTGCCCAAGCTCCTTCATCATATATTGCGCCATAGGCTCCTCGAAGCCCGCCAGGGCCGAGAACGATGTTAACGTTTTCAGTCTCGCAGTTATTGCTTCCATGGTCCTTCTCCCCTCTGCAAAACCGCTAGTTTCTGCATTTGCTGTTTGAGGTTAGGATACATTTCGCGGTAAATACCATACAGATAGTCGTAGACCCGTCGGTTGTCCATGTTGGGGCGGATAACTTCCTTAACTTTCACCCATGTGTCTGTCAATGTCGTGTAATCGAGAAATGCACCAGCTCCGACTCCAGCCAAATAGGCATCGCCATAGGAAGCACCGATTGTGGTCTCAGGCACTACTTGGTCGATGCCGGTCACGTCGCTCACAATCTGTGTCCACAGTCGACTTTTGGTGCCTCCACCGACAGCAATGATCTCTTTGGGCTTGGCTCCCAACTCTTCCATGGCATCAAAGTTGTGTCGCAGACTGAAGGCAGCCCCTTCCAACAGAGCTCGGAAGATGTGTCGCCCTTCATGCTTGAGTGTCAAACCAAGGATAGTACCACGAGCGTCAGGGTCGTTAATCGGCGTCCGTTCGCCGCTGAAATACGGCAGCACCACCAAACCGTCGCTGCCCGGAGGAACACTGGCCGCCTGTCGTGTCAACTGGCCATAGGCATCCTCACCGGTCCGCTGCTCTAGCAGGCGTTCCGCCACGGCAAAGTTATCCCGATACCAGCGGGTCAAAGCCGAAGACGTCGACATCCCGGCAGCCAAGATAGGTTTGTCCTGAATGCAAAAATACGAGGACCACAAGTGTTCGCTGGTCAACAGCTCTTCCACCAACTGGATAACAAAAAACGTGGTTCCATACATCACCATGGTCTGCCCAGCCTCAACCACACCAACACTGACAGCTTCGGACGCTGCATCAACCGTTCCCGTGATCACAGGCGTCCCGGCGGCTAAGCCCGTTTCGCGAGCTGCTTCTTGTGTGATGACTCCCGCCGGATCGGTGGTCCAGGCCACATCCGGCAGGATATTGGGGTCAAAATAGTGAGCGGCCAAATCTCGATCCCACGTCTGCGTATGAATGTTGAAAAACGGATCGTAGAATGGCGCTGTGTAGTAATCCATAACGATGCGGCCTGTGAGCCGCATGGTCAAATAGCTGGTGGCTGTCATTACCTTGTGAACCTTGGCGAAGTTTTCCGGCTCGTTTTCCTGCAGCCACAGGATCTTGGGACCGGCCGATTGTGAAGACAGGATTTGGCCCGTCTGTGCATAAATTGTCTCAGCCCCCAGTTCAGCATTGAGGCGCCGAATCTGGGCTGTTGCCCGGGTATCGATGCCGTAGAGAATGCCGGGTCGGATCGGCCGGCCATGGCGATCCACAGCAACCATGCAGGGGCCAATGGCACTGAGGCCTACACCCGCTATATCTTGGGGATTGATGTCCGAATCTGTCAGCAAGTGTCGGATAATAACACACGTATCGTGCCACCAAACGCCATCCGCATCGTGCTCAGCCCAACCAGAATTTGGAATGTCCATGCCGTGTTCCATACTGTGGCTTGCGACGACTTCCCCTTCCAAGGTCACCAAGACACCCTTGGAACCAGACGTTCCAACATCAACACCTAACAAATACTTCACCGGGCAATCCCCCTAACGGCAGCCATTCACCGCACTCATGAAATCTCTCACGCGTTCGGCATCGACATTGTTCCAGGTGTTGCCATCCTTCTTCAAACTCGTACCAATAAAGCAGCCATCGGCGACTTTAAGAATGTCCTGGACGTTGTCTTTGTTCACACCCGTATTGGCCACGATGGTGGTGTCCGGAAGAACATCCCGAATAGCCTGGATGTGGGCAACGTCGGCAGATGAGCCTGTCATGGGTCCTGACACACAAATTCCATCCGGAATGGAGCTGAACACAACACTCTTGGCCGTCTGCACAATGTCGCGTTTGCCCATCGGAGCCGCGAACTCAGCATTGATATTAAAGAACAACGCTATATCGTCACCGTGAAGGTAGCGCCGCAGGCGCAGGGCTTCACCAGCATTGGGATTCCATAAGCCCATGTCACTGTCATAGACATTGGTGAAGACCTCCCGCACAAACTTGGCGTCAACCGCCACAGCCAGAGCCACAGCTGCTGCTGGATCCCAGAGCACATCCACACCGAAAGGTACTTTGATCTTTGGTTTGAGCTGAGCAATCACGGATGCCATCACGGCCACGGTTTCGGGGCCAACTTTAGTGAAGTACGGGCGATCACCTTCGTTGCCAAACATAACCCCGTCGATGCCGCCAGACACCATTGCCTCAACATCCTGTTCTAATGACTCGATGATTCCTTTGATGCCTGCCTTTTCATCATAGAGCGGTGTACCGGGAAGTGGGGGGAAATGGGCCATTCCTACAGCGGCTTTACCCTTACCGAAAATTTTCTGAAAAACTACTGACATACTAACTCCTCCTCGTGTGGGATTCCCAACCGGCGGTTGGGTTACTGATTTACTGATTTGCGTACATCCATCACTCTGCGACTACGCCCTGTCTCCAGACTCAGACCGAGATTTTCAGCCTGCTCGACAAACGTTCTGTCCACATCTGGATCACTGAGTATGCAATGGACGTCCACGACGGGCGCCACGTGCATCAGTGCTGATTTACCGAACTTCGTGTGGTCACATGCCAAGAAGACCTGTTTGGCAGCCCCGATAATGCACTGTTTTACGCCCACCTCAGCCATATGGGCGTTGGTGATACCTTTTTCAAAATGAACGGCATCGGCTCCCAAAAACGCCTTATCAGCG
>SLOZ01000037.1 GCA_007132255.1 Limnochordia bacterium
AAACGGTACACGTTTTGCCGGAATGCCTTTGGCGGAGTGCCAGGTGGGGATGCCGGCGCTCTGGGGACAGCGATGAACACTTTCGAGAGGGTGGAACAAGCCATGGTACAAGGCAAACTTGTTAGCAGTTTGGAAAAAGTATTCTTGGACGAAGCACCGTCCGGTCCGGTTCTCCGCGAGGCCACCGTGCTCCGCAGCGAAATCTATTCTCTGCAGTGGGCGCTGTGCAGTGAGCAGGCTCGACGTACCGGGCTGCAGGTGAAGCTAACTGGTACATTGGCGCCTGCGGTGAAACTTTGGGATGTGCAGGTTGTTCCGGTGGAACTGCCGGTGTATCCGGATCATGACGGTTTTGTTCTCCGCGATACGCCCGGATTGTACCCCGATTTGCTGGATGTCATTCCGGAACAAGGGTTTACTCTTCTTCCCGACCAATGGCGCAGTGTGTGGCTGTCGCTGACGGCCGGTCCCGAGGTCCCACCCGGGCAGCACGAGCTCAATCTAGAGCTTCAGGATGCTCAGGGGGAGGTACTCTTGACAGACGTGCTCACGGTGGAAGTGCTGCCTCTGGAACTACCCGAACAGGAACTGCGTCACACCCAGTGGTTTCACTCCGACTGCATCGCAGACTACTACGGCATCGAGGTATTCAGTGAAGTGTATTGGCAGCGTGTGGAGCAGTTTATGGCTATGGCCGTTGAGCACGGTATCAATATGATTCTCACGCCAATCTTTACACCACCGTTGGATACAGCCGTCGGTGGTGAGCGGACCACGGTCCAGCTTGTGGATGTGTACAAAAACGGTCACACGTACTCTTTTACGTTCGATCGTTTGACCCGGTGGGTCAATATGGCGAAGCGCATCGGTGTAAAGTATTTTGAGTTTGCTCACCTGTTCACGCAGTGGGGAGCCAAGCACGCTCCTAAGATTATGGCACGGGAGGACGGTGCCGAACGTCAGATATTCGGCTGGGATACCAATGCCGGCGGAGAAGACTACGCCGAATTTCTAGACCAGTTCTTGCCCGAACTTGTTGCCTATATTGCGGAACAGGGGCTGCGAGATTGTAGTTTCTTCCATGTCTCTGATGAACCACGGGTGGAGCATCTGGAGTCCTATGGTCGAGCGCGCAGCATGATCCATAAGCATTTGGAAGGATTTCCAATCATGGACGCACTGTCCGACTTTGCGTTCTACGAAACCGGACTGGTTCAGACTCCGATTCCGGCGAATAACCATATTGAGCCATTCTTGGAGGCGGGCATTCCGAATCTGTGGACCTACTACTGTATCAGCCAATACAAACAGGTTTCCCAGCGTTTCGTGTGTATGCCATCGATGCGGAATCGAGTCATCGGTCTCCAGCTGTTCAAGTATGATATAAAAGGTTTCTTGCACTGGGGTTACAACTTCTACAATTCGCAGTATTCGACACAGGCTATCAATCCATTTCGTTTCTTGGATGGGCTGCATTGGAGTCCGGCCGGGGACACATTCTTGGTGTATCCAGGTCCTGACGGGCCGTTGGCGTCGCTGCGTATGAAGGTGTTTTTTGAGGCGATTCAGGATCTGCGGGCGCTGAAGCTGTTGGCGTCGTTTGTTGGCCAGGACGCGGTGATGCAGCTTGTGGAAGCAGAACTGCCAAAGCCTTTGACGTTCAGTGACTATCCCCACGACACGCAGTGGTTGCTGGATGTTCGCAAGCGCGTCAATGACGCACTGCGGAGCCACTGCTCGTAGGGTTTACTGCTTGAGCCGTCGGATTTGTTGGCCAACGACGTTGATACCATCACACATTCTTTCGAAGTTTTTGCCAACAAAGCAGGAATTGGCATGCCAAATGGATAAATATCGAATAGTATGGAAAAACTGAAAAGGCGATGGGAACTGTTGGCCGGACCGAAGACTCAAAAGAGCTTGAGAGGAGCGATGGAGAATGAAGACTTCAGCAGAACTAGCACCAAGGATCGTGGCAGCGTTGATTGACTCGGCGGTGGGTTGGGTCGTAGTGGTTGTTCCTGTGTTGGGAGCGATTGTCAGTGTCTTGTACCTGCTGCTCAAGGACGGTATTATGTTCCAACTTCTGAAGACTGACGAATGGAAGAACAAAAGTATCGGTAAGAAGATCATGAATATCGAAGTGGAAACAGCTGATGGCAGTGTGGTAGACCTGGCCCTTTCGGCGAAACGCAACATACCGTTGAGTATTGGTAGTTTTATTGCTATCATCCCTGTGATCGGCTGGGTCTTTGGGCCACTGGTCGCCATCGTCTTTGCCGTGATCGAGATTGTCCTAGTGCTCACCGATTCTGAACGCCGCCGTCTTGGCGACAAATGGGCTAATACTCGCGTCGTTCAATCAGAGCCTGTACTTGCCCCTGACCAGCAGATTTAGTTGCTTGATAGGTTCACCGAAGATGGGTTCGCCAGCCTTTACTTATCGGCCGAGTGCTGTACTTAAAACAATTTACTGGCTTTCCGTATGCTATAAACTTGTCCCAGTGCCGCAGAAACGATGAAACCATAAGAAGAACCCACGAACGTTGTTCGTGGGTTCTTTGCTTTAATTAATGTTGTTGGATCAAGGTTGCTGTGGCCCCCACCGACATCACACTGGCCATGCCTGGTCGAACATAATGCGGGCAAGGCACTAAATGGAG
>SLOZ01000073.1 GCA_007132255.1 Limnochordia bacterium
CCATACTGACAACGGGCACGCGAGGCGACACGCAGCCCTACATTGCTTTAGCGCTAGAGCTTAGGAAGTCAGGTCATCGTGTCCGCATCGCTGCATCGGAAGCGTTTGAAGGATTCATCACCCAATACGATCTTGACTTTCATCCAACCCGCGGGGATGTCACCAAGATAGCTGCTAGTGCGGCTGCAAGCAAAGCCCGCGGCGCAGATAACCCGCTTAAGTTCTTTTTAAGCCTGAATGATAAAACTCTGCGTGCTCTGCTCGTTGCGGTGATGGAAGATCTGTTCAGGGCTTGCCATGGGGCAGATGTCATTGTCTACCACCCCGGCGCGGCCATCGGATACTTCGCCGCCCAGCACCTTAAGATTCCCAGCATTCTCGCTTCACCCTTCCCCATGGGAGTCACCAAAGACTATCCAGCGCTGCTCTTCTACGATACACTCCGGTTAGGTCCCGGGTTCAACTACGCAACTCACAAACTATTCCAACAGGGATTTTGGCTGGCTGTTCGTTCACCAATCAGGGAGTTTTGGAAGCAGGAGTTCGGCCACGGACCGGAAAACTTGGCGTGTCCTTTTGGCAAACAAACCACGAAGCAACTACCCACAGTGATGTCCTGCAGTAAGCACGTGTTTCCAACCACCGGTCTCCCCGAACATGTTCACCAGACTGGTTATTGGTTTCTCGATGATGAACCGGACTGGGCCCCCTCTGCTGAGCTGGTAGCGTTCCTAGAGGCAGGTCCGCCACCTGTCTATGTAGGCTTCGGCAGTCTCAGCGATGTTGGTACAGCTAAGTCCACCACGGAACTCGTCCTCGCTGCGCTGCAGCAATCCGGACAACGGGGTGTCCTAGCCACGGGTTGGAACGGCATGGAGACAGTGGCCGGGGTACAAGATGGCGTCTTTGTTCTGGACAGTGCTCCGCATGCATGGTTGTTCCCGCGCATGGCTGCCGTCGTTCATCACGGTGGTGCTGGCACCACCGCGGCTGGTTTCCGGGCTGGCGTACCCACTATCGTCATTCCCCACGCTAACGACCAGTTTGCCTGGGGTCGTCGCGCTTGGGAACTTGGGGTGGGTCCCCAGCCTATTCCCCGCCGGAAACTCACTCCCGACAAGCTGGCTGCTGCTATCCAGTCTGCTCTGACGGAGCCAGTGCAGGCAGCTGCCCACGCTTTGGGGACGAAGATTCAGGGCGAAAATGGAGCACAAACAGCGGCCCAAATCATCTGTGATCGCCTCAAGTTTCAGGCTTGAGCGAGCTATAGGCTCTGAGACGGTCGGCCGAATGGTGTTACTAACTGTAACCCCCAAAAAGAAACCTTCGGAAAGCCGATGAGCATTCTTCGTTTTGCGAAGCACAACATTTCGCCGACAAATCACTGACACTGCGCATGGCAGACCTCCACTACCAGGCCGCAGCGTTCCGCGAAAAGACCCCGTTCGCCGGGGTCACGCGCTCATCACCTCTGCCAGACCATTACTCTTCGTAAACTGTAACCTGAATCACATCAGCATACATCACTGGTCTACCGTCGTCGCCGGTACCCAAATCCAGCCAACTGTAGCCAGTGGGCAAAACCCACGACTCCCGTTCGTTTCCGGGGACCTCAAACGCCATTTGGATCTGCCCACAAAGCATCCCATACTCAACTGGGAACGGTTGCTCCTGCACCTGGATTAAGGTGGATGGCGCTTGCAGTTGCGCACCACCGTAGGGATGGAATTCTGCGGTTATGTCCTCAAGCGGAATGTATTCACCCTCGTAGAACCGGCCCGAGGACCACGTTCCTACCGTGACCGAGTAGCGAAACAACTCGCCTGCCCAAGTGGGAATTCCATCTGCGTCGACACCAACACTTTGAAAGTCTACGCGCAGAGATCCCAGTCGATTACTTGCCAATGCCCAGTTCGCCGGAGCCGAAATGGAATTAACCAGCGGATTCACGAACAACCAAATCGGTTCAGCTAGGAAAATAAACTCGGCATACCCCATAACATAGACTGTTGCCTGAATCTCGCCTTCACCAATCTTTGCCGCTGTCGCCAACCCACTGAACAACACCATAAGTACCAACACAACAACGATGACCCGCCTCATGATACCTACCTCCTTTGGGAATGTGCTCAGAATCGCAAATGATAACATAAAAAAACTTCGGTCTTCGTGACTCCACAACACTTCTTCTTATGTCATAACTTAAATATAAAACCAGATTCTCAAAATATACTAAAATTTTACAAAAGAGGTTACCCAAAATGGTGCGTTGGCAGACCAGATAACTAAGCCCGATGCTGCTGGCTAAACTGAAAACGGGAAGTCCCGTTTTTCCGGAACCTCCCGTTTTTGGTGGAGCGCAGACCAGGTCAATAAACGGCGCAAAGCTGTTCTCTAGAGTGGGGAAAGCCCCTGTCCACATACTAGAAGCTGTGTGCAGCTTGACCCACAGGCTGACTTAGCCGAGCGTTTGGGCGGTCTTGATTAATGCCTCAATGTTTTCCCAGGGCACATCGTCTTGGATTTCTTGAGCAGGAGCTAGGATGTAGCCTCCGGAACGGCCCATGTGCTCTGCTGCCCGTTTGGTTTCTGCCACCACGTCATCGGGAGTGCCGAAAGGCAGTGTACGTTGGGTACTGATGCCGCCCCAGAAGGAAAGCGAGCTTCCATGCTCGTCTTTAAGTGCGAAAATATCCATCACCTCTGGTTGGATTGGATTCAAGACATCTACGCCCATGTCGATCAAATCAGGGATAATCGCTTCGATACTGCCGCACGAGTGGACCCAGACATCCTTCCCAGCTTCGTGAATTAGTTCGTACTCCTGTTGTTCCCCAGGAGCGATGAGTTCGCGCCAGGTGGCCGGCGACATCAACATAGACTGCTGCGATCCCCAATCGCTGCCCAACAGGATTCCATCGATTTCCGGAATGTCTACGAAGTTCTCCAGCATCACCATGTTCTTGCGAATGATGGTATTCAACAGGTGTTTGGCATACGACTTAGCGCCAGCGAGGTCAGCAAGGAAATTTTCAATGCCGCGACAGGCATTGGCCTTTTCAAAATGGCTTCCGTAGACCATGACTAAGGTGTAGCATTCCGTTGTGTCCTTCACAAACTTCAATTTGTCCACAAACTGCTCGTAGCACCCCACGCCTACTGTTTTCGGCAAATACTCGGGAGCCCCGGGACTTTGTCGGTAACTCGCAGGCACGTTATACCAGTCCCACCAGGGTTTATCAAGAACACAAAACACGTGACTGCCGATGGCGATGCTGAAGGCTTCATCGTGTGTAAAACGGCCTTTTTCGACAGCGTTCTTCAGTTGCGGCGTGAAATAGGCTCGTTCAACCTGATCGCGGTACTTGGCTGACGCTTCACGAGTGAAGTTGATGCAATAGGGCGTACGGCCAGACGATTGATGAGACAGGGAACGTTTCACAATTTCGGTTCGCTGCATGTTGATTCTATCACCTCGCTGTTTGAGTGTCGTGCGGAGTGCCGAAGGCGGTTCGTCTTCAGGGTTCACTGCAAGTAGGCCAGAAAGTAATATCGTTAGAGCATACTGGGTGGCGGGCAGTATTCGTTGGAGCGATGCTATTTACTCGCGACTGCCAAGACGGTTGCCGGTGATAATCTGGATGCCTAAGCGCACTTGTTTTTATGGTTAAGCAGTGCTACCACCACACCAACCATTAGACCCAGCCGCGCCTCAAAGAATTTATCGAGCCCAGACGATTTTGCACTGTTTCGTCGTTCGACAGCAAAACCACTTCCACACGTCACTCCGGCCTCTCATCGTTCGGCAGCACCGCCGAAAATTCCTGCCGTGCGTGCGTGTACTCCACTCCTCCGACCAAGAAACAGATCTTCGCTTCCCGGGACCACGAATTGACCTCTTCGCAGCATGGGAACCGTGAGTGCCAAAGTTGGAAAGCCTACCTTTGGCATCACAATCATGGATGGCCCGAATCACACAGGGAGCCCACTCGTTGTTGTCGAAGTGTGAACTAAAGTTTGTTGACTAGCGCGACTCTGCGCTACAGGGGGCTCTCCACCCAGGCTATCTCTGTCTGTGGTGCGGTCCTACGGCAGAGAACGTACACAGATGCCTGACGGCTGTTGGCCCATCTGGAGGTGACCGTGATGCTCCGAAAGGTTTCCGCAGGTCTTTACATTGCACTTTTGCTTGGCCTGACATCCCAGGTTGTTCAGATTGTCTTCCTCAGGGATCTTTTGATGATTTTCCACGGCAATGAGCTTTCCATTGGTCTGATTTTTGCGGCTTGGATGGCTTGGGTGGGATTAGGCAGTTATCTGGGCGGCATCATCTCGGCCAAATATGCCCGCGCCCAGATTCTGCTGCGGGGGAGCGCCCTCGGACTCCTGGTCGCTCTCCCTGTCACAATCCTGCTCATTCGCGAACTGCGCGCTGTATTCATGATACCTCCGGCAGCGCAGCTCTCCTTAGTTGACATCGCAGCTTCCAGCGTGTTGTTCCTGGCCCCAGCCTGCATCCTCATGGGAATGCACTTCGTATATGTCGTCAAGCTGTGGCGCAGTGAAGACCAATCCACCGATTCTTCAGCAGTCGGAAAAACCTACGTGAGCGAAGCCCTGGGCAGTGCCCTTGGGGGCATCGTCTTTACTACTCTCCTGATCCATGTACTCAACCCACTGCAAGCCGTGGTGGCTGTGGCTGCCGTTATGCTGCTGGTGATTGTCATAGCTCAACGAACCACTCCCCCAAAGAACCCTTTTGTCTATATAGGCATCGTGGGGCTGGCCGCAATAATCCTGGGTTTCTTGAGTCCCCTAGATGATTGGGGCCACACCCGCCAGTGGCAGCACTTTCTCCCCCGACATGAACTTCTGGACATACTGCCCTCCAAGTATGGCAACATCGCCGTGGTTCAATACGCGGATCAATACAGCTTCTACCAGAGCGGCCAACTTGTATTCAGTACAGCTGGCAGGCATGAGGAAAGGCCCGGTTGGGAAGCACAGGATTCGGTGACCTTTGCTCAACTTGCCATGATGCAGTACAAAGACCCCCAGCAGGTTCTTTTAATTGGTGGTGGACTTGGTGGTACACTGGCCGAAATAACGAAACATCCGGTAACTGGTATCGACTATGTCGAATTGGATGAGTTGCTCCTGCAGGCCGCTCGTCCCTATCTGCCGGCTTCCACCCGGAGTGCCCTGAGCGATCAGCGCGTGCAAGTGCTGCATGGCGACGCCCGTCTTTATGTAAAAACTGCTGACCAACGCTATGATTTGATCATCGTTGATCTCCCGGACCCCGCTACGGCTGTCCTCAATCGCTATTACACCAAGGAGTTCTTTGCCGAAGCCGCAAGCCTATTAGGTCCCGAGGGCGTGCTTGTGCTCCACACAACGTCCACTCCTCAATTACACCGAACAGCTGTGGCCAACCGTAATGCTGCCGTTTACCATACGCTGCGCGACGTCTTTAACCATGTGGTCGTGGCTGGTGACCGCGTCCTCTTGTACATCGCCAGCCAAGATCCCCAGCATCCCAATGTCGATCCTTTCGTGCTACAGCAGCGCTATGAAGAGCGAGGTATCGTGACCGATGGTTTTTCGGGAACTCACTTCCATACTCTGCTTGAGGGTCCAAACGTTCGGCGAGTCAACTGGATACTTCGTAACCACGGACGCACCGCCGACGCGCACCTGACAGGCCCCGGACCGCAGCCCCTGCTGCCGGGCAGCCTCGCCGAACAAACCCTTAAGGAACATGATCTGCCAGCGGTGAATCAACGTTATTTCATCAACTCTGACTTTAAGCCCATTGGCTACTTCTATACACTGATGCTCTGGGATGATATGACTCGACCACTGCAGCCATCGCTGTTGCCTTGGCTTTTGCAGGCCCGGCCTTGGTGGCTTCTGCCAGCAGCCGTTCTCCCGCTGCTACTCATGTTCGGATTCTACTTGGCTGTCACTGTTGGGAGCAGAAACAGAGGACTTTGGCGCCGCTTGGGAATCCGCTTAGCCGTCCTGACGACTGTCTTGACCACAGGCATTTCCACAATGATGCTCCAGATCACGCTGCTGTTCGCTTTCCAGAGTGTGTACGGTTTTGTGTATGAACTGGTAGGTCTGATCACAGCCTTCTTCATGCTGGGTCTGGCATTCGGTGCCTGGCTTGCTCACAGATATTTGGTCAATAAATATAGTCTGGCGACGCTGGCCTCTATCCAGCTGATCATGGCTGTGGTCGCGCTGCTCTTGTGGGTGGGACTGCCCCTCATCGGCCCCCTGCGCTCACCAACCCTGCTCTTCGTGCTCTTTGCCGCAGTCACCGCCACCGCCGGCCTGATCAACGGCATCGATTTTCCCGTGGCCGCTGCCTGTTATACGTCGGTCCACCGACAGCCGGAGAAATCAGCAGGCGTAATCTATGCTGTAGAGCTTTTTGGCGCTTGCATTAGTGCAGTAATGGCCAGCACGGTTGTTGTACCAATCTTTGGTATTGGCGCTTCGTTCCTAATTGCCGCTGGCGTCAGCATCATCGCCTGTATTCTACTGCTGATCGCGAAGGGGTGGTCGTATGCCTGATAAAGAGAGCAGTCCACTAGATCATGGTTTGAGCCGGAGAACCTTGTTGAGCCGCGGTTGGAGAAGTGTGTGCGGCTTATCGCTGGCGTTATTGACCGGCTGTGGCCCCCGAGAAACAACGGAACAGGTGACGCAGACTCCAGATGCCCATGGACCTAGCAAAGGGTTTGTCAGGCCGGTCCTCTCTCCCTGGTATAGCCAGATGAGCGACGGCAAGGTGCGCTGCGAGTTGTGTCCCAACCAATGCATCTTGGATCCTTCAGCCCGAGGCATCTGCCGCGTGCGGGAAAACAGGGAGCACAGCCTTTACACACTGGCCTACGGTAATCCCGTGGTTGTCCAAGATGATCCCGTGGAGCGCAATCCTTTCTTCCATGTCCGGCCGGGGACGCGGTCGCTCTCACTCTCTACAGCCGGATGCAATTTGGCCTGCCGCTTCTGCGAAGTATGGGATACGGCCTTGGTAGCCCCCGAAGCTGTTTACGCCCATGATATGATGCCGCAGCGAGTGTTAGAGCATGCCCAAGCCACCAACGTGGGTGCCGTCTGTTATTCCTTTGGGGAACCCGTTGTCTTCTATGAATATGTGCTCGCCATCGCCAAGCTCGCACGACAAGCCGGCATGCTCAACCTGATGCAGACTGCCGGCTACATTCAGCCAGAACCGTTGGCTGAACTGTGTCCCTACTTGGATGCCGTCAACATTGACCTGAAAGGCTTTGACCCGGAGTTTTACCGGGAAGCAGTGGGCGGCGAACTGGAACCGGTACTCAGAACCTTACAGCAGCTGCGAGCAGCGGGTATTCATGTTGAGATCACCAACCTCCTGATACCCACGCTCAATGACGATATGCAGACTATCGAGCGCATGTGTCGTTGGATTGTCGCAGAGCTCGGGCCCGATGTTCCGCTGCATTTTGCTCGCTTCTACCCACTGTACAAACTGATGGACCTGCCGCGCACTCCAGTCTCGACGCTCGATAAGGCGCGCCAAATAGCCCTGCAAGCCGGGCTGCGCTTTGTATATGTTGCACGAGTACCCGGCCATGAAGGCGAGAACACCTTCTGCCCCAACTGCCACGAAACCATCATCGCCAGAGAAGGGTTTGTCATCGATGCGATCGATATGGAGAATGGTAGATGCCGTTTTTGCCAGACCAGAATACCGGGACATTTTGCTTAACGTAGACTCTATTAATTGCGAAAGAGGTTAAACTGGGATAGCGAACGAGCGTCGAGATTGGTTAACCCGGCTGCTATGGCCCACTCCATGGCCTCGACAAATTCTTGATTCGTAATGGCGCGAGCAATTGGCTCGTAGTCAAAGGCTTGGAACGCCACCCGATACTGGGACATGATGTTGACGTAGGTGTCTGGCGAAAGGTTTTCTGCTACCCACTCGACGAACTCCTTGGTGCCGGCGATGCGGTTAGGCATGACCAAATGGCGCACCATGAGCCCCCGCAGGGCCACTCCATTGGAAGTTGTCTGTAAATCCCCTACCTGCCGATGCATTTCTTGGATGGATTCTTGAGCGTGCCGCGGATAGTCTGGGACTCCCCGCAGCGCATATCTAGCGGACTCCTCACCATCCATGAACTTGAGGTCAGGCAGGTAGATATCGACGATGCCATCAAGCAGTCGCACCATCTCCACCCGTTCATAGCCGCCCGTATTGTAGCAAAGTGGCAGCTGCAGACCCTTTTTCAAGGCGATCCGGGTCGCTCCGAGGATATGAGGCATCATATGCGTGGGCGTCACCAGATTGATGTTATGGCAGCCGCGGCTTTGCAGGCTCAGCATCATGTCGGCAAGTTCTTCGTCGCTGACCGTACTGCCCCGTCCTTCATGGGCTATGGGCCAATTTTGGCAAAAAACGCAGCGCAAGTTACAGTGCGAAAAGAAAATTGTGCCCGAGCCACCGGCTCCTACTAACGGCCGTTCTTCGCCATAGTGGGCACTGTGACTGTACACCACGGCTTGGCTGCCGGCATTGCAAAATCCTTTCTCACCGCGGCTGCGATTGACCCCACACTGGTGCGGACATAGTTCGCAGTGTTCAAGGGCCGCATAGGCCCTATCGATACGCTCTTTGAGTACACCCTGCTCTTCTGCGGAAGCGTAAGCGGGACGTGTGGGACCCAGAGCAGAACGTATGGGTTCCAACGACGTGGCGACATCGGAACGCAGCCATCGGGAACCGAATGAATAGGCGAGCAAGCCGGTACCAGCGGCCAACAGCGTCCCGATGAAAGATCGACGGGTAACGTTCATCGGAATCCCTCCTTTGTTTTGGAGCATGCCTCTTAGTAGATCCCTTCGCCTCTCACCTTTGCCTTTCGACTGTACTTCTCAAAGGTCCTGCAGTGAACTGGTTTCTCGGCTGCGGGCTGCTGTTCGGCGATAATAAACATCGCAGCTTCTCGCGTCCGCTTCTTGCCACAACAAAATCGGGAAGTCAACACATCTTACATGCCGGATTAGGTACGTGGGCAAGTTATGCAAGCGTCCAGTCAACCTCTAGGCGCCGCGGTATGGGCGTATCGCTACTCCATACTATCCCTTATGCACTCTGAAACGACAAGAAAGGCGTAAGGTTCGCTTGATCCACTGCAGCTGTTGGCCTATGATGAAAGAGACGGTATTTCGAATGGTCCACAAAGAGAGGAGTGGGTGTATGCTTACCACCATTGCCGCTGTGTATTTTGTTCTTTGGGTCGTAGGAATCCTCTGGCTGATCGTACTAGGTTTCTTCCACAAAGGACTGCGGGATGTCTTCATGGCCCCCTTTAGGAAGCCGTACGAGGCAGAGCTCTTATGGGATATCATGAAACTCGCATTCATTCTGCCTATTGCACTACCCTGGTTGTTCATGTATCTCGCACTGATGCAAGCAGGACGTGGGATCGCACGGAGGCTCCTTGCTTTAAGGAGTGAGTAATTTCGCGATGACAAGGGGCAGTAGCACGTGTTTGTCATGCAGAAAAAAAGGCGCTCAGCGAACGCTCCCGCCCATAAACTGCCCTTTGGATCACACCCCCTGTCAAAGGGAACGTGAAACAGAGGGTTCGTCTATGCAATCCCCGCCCGTCGGTGGGAGCCCGAAATCCACGGTGGTGCATGCCCGACTCCACAAGCCCGCCGAATCCAGGAACACACTGCCCTACGAACGAAGCGATCCAGGGGGCTGCCATCACTCGGTCTCGCTGAGCTGGAGTCCACCGATTTGCTGGACCAAACAAAGTTTCTGAGGGGATAGCTATTCGGCCCCGGAGTGAAGCGGAAGGCCAACTCAATGTTCTGCTGGCCTTTATACTCATTGGGAAGCGGCGGTCGTTTCCACGACCTTCCGTTTTCGTAGTCACCCGAATGGGTTCGCATCAACCTTCTTACAGGATTTTCTCATGCGTCCTGCAGCCACTTCTTCCTCTTCGTGGGCCCAATTGTCTCACAGAAAGAAGTGGAAAACGCCGTTGGTATGGTTTTTGTCGCTGGCGGAATGACTGCAAACGGGGCCTCGAAACAAGGCGACATTCTGCAGTCGCCCACAGAATGTCGCCTTGTGATTAGGTGTTTATTTGTTTGAACCCGGTTTGACCATGGTGGTATCATCACACCCACACAGCGATACAACGGAGTTCTCATCAGCGTTTTCTCCGCTCTGACCTGGGACATGCCTGTGGCCATTGTTCGTGTTAAACCGCAGTGTGTCATTCTCGTTGTGGCGATAGACAGCGCCATGATGGCCTTCTTGCTCCTCAAAGGCTGGACTATTACTCAACCCTGTGTCAGATGCCGCAAAAATACCTGGGGACACTATTCCAAGGACCAGAAAAACGGACATAACTAGGACGATCAATGTCTTTTTCACCAATATTTCCTCCTTGTCAGTTCAGATCAAGTACGATATGATAATGATTATCGCTTTCATAATAACTCCAGAGTACATCTAAACAGCCGGGTTGTCAACACCCTAC
>SLOZ01000362.1 GCA_007132255.1 Limnochordia bacterium
AGTATCCAATTCGTCAAAGACCTGACAAACCCTGCAAAGGGAGTTGACAAAACCAAAGCGGACAGTCTATTCTAATGGAAGTGAGATAGGAGGTTTGTCCATGCAATCGAAAACACGTCGGCTTGTGAATATGGCGGTTTTGGTAGCTTTAGCCGTGATGCTTATGGTCACGATTCAGATACCGTTGTTCACAGATTTCCTTAAGTATGATCCCAGTGATGTGCCTATGTTAATCGGTGGATTTTGGTTCGGCCCGGTGGCTGGAGCTGGAATGGTCTTCGTGAAGGCTTTTATCTACTTATTTGTTAAAGGCGTCTCTGGTCCCATTGGTGCGTTTCAAAACTTTATGGCGTCCGGCAGCTTCGTGTTCTTTGCCTCTTTGTATTATGCCAGGCATCGTTCGCGCCGAGGCGCTGCCATTGCGCTGCTTATTGGTTCGTTGGCCATGACAGCTGTCATGATCCCTACCAATCGCGTGATTTTGCCGATTTGGGGCATTCCTGAGGAGATCGTCATGGACATGATTATCCGTGTTGTAACGCCCTTCAATTTGGTCAAAGGTCTGATCAGTTCTGTTCTTACCTACTTCGTCTATAAGCGTGTTAAGTCCATTTTGGAGAATATCTGGGGCGAAGCACCTTCGAAGAGCTAGTCCGAATAACACTACAGTCTGCCCATGCAGACTGTATTTATGTATAAAAAACTTCGTCGTAAGGAGCTGAACGCAGTGCAACAGCGCATTGGTGTCTCATACCCGCTACCGGGTTCCGCATTGAATCGGTTGGCCGAAGAATTTGACGTCGTTCTGCGAGATCCTAAACAACAGAATTTTGCACAATGGTTAGAGCAGTATGGGCCTTCATTCGATGGCCTAATCACGATGCTGAGCGACCCACTGAATGCGGAGGCCATAGCAAAATGTCGGCAGCTGAAAGCAGTGGCCAACTACGCCGTGGGTTACAACAATATCGACGTAGCTGCCGCAGGCGCTCACGGCATCCAAGTCATGAATACTCCGGATGTCTTGACAGAAACCAGTGCGGATTTCGCTTGGGCACTGTTAATGGCAGCCGCCCGTCGGATTGCCGAAGGCGATGTCATGACGCGAGCCGGTGAATTCACAGGCTGGCAGCCGGAGCTCCTCCTAGGCAAGGACGTCTTTGGCTCTGTGTTAGGGATTGTCGGTGCTGGCCGGATCGGTCAAGCTGTGGCTGCTCGGGCTCGTGGGTTTTCCATGACTGTTTTATACCACAACCGCCAGCGGCTCCCGGAAGCTCTGGAAAGCCAACTGGGGATGGAATACGTCAGTCTCGAGCAGTTGCTGCAGCAAGCCGATTTTGTTTCCCTCCACTGCCCACTCACGCCTGAGACAAGACACTTGATCTCCACGGAGCAGCTGGCGATGATGAAAACAGACAGTATTCTAATCAATACAGCCCGCGGCCCTGTGGTCGACGAACTCGCTATGTTGGATGCGCTGCAAAAGGGCGTCATTGCCGGTGCCGCACTGGATGTCTATGAGTGGGAACCCAACATTACACAAGGGCTCAGGGAGTTATCCAAGGTGGTGTTGGCTCCCCACGCGGCCAGTGCTTCGCGCGCCACCCGGGAAACAATGGCTTGGATGGTTACTGAGGATGTGGCTGCGGTATTAGCGGGGAAAACTCCGCAAAACCCAGTCCAGTAGAACTCTGGTTGGCTAACAAAACAGCCGGAATCCCACCGCAGGAGTTCCGGCTGTTTTGTCAACGGCAGAGCCTTACTCCGACGAACCGTCGTCGGTAAGTGCTGTTTCGGTGAAGAACGTCGCCAAGCAGTCTTCAATGGCGGTGCGGACGGTTCGGAACTCTTCCATAATCTGCTCTTCCGTCCCGGTCGCCTTAGCCGGATCCGGGAATGGCCAGTGTAATCGCTCCACATGTTGGGGCGTCACGGGACAGCGTTCATCCGCATCATCGCATAGGGTGATGGCATAATCGACACTATTCAGTAGTTCGACGTCAATGGTATCCGATGAATGCTGTGAGATGTCAATGCCAACTTCGTTCATAGACTTGACCGCTCGTGGATTGAGTCCGTGGGCCTCGATACCGGCGCTGTAAACCTCGAAGCGATCTCCGGCCATTTTGCGAGCCAATCCTTCGGCCATCTGGCTCCGGCAGGAATTGCCCGTACAGAGAAACATTAAGCGTTTCATGTTGTTCCCCCTCGTTTAGTTGACTTCTTTACTAACGCATGCACTTGTAGTCTATCGCCTATCGGTATCGAAGACAACAAAGAAGCCAGAAAAATCACATGTTCTTTACATCCTGCATATGATATACTGAATGGAGAAACAATAGAAAGGATGACGCATCTTGGCCAAACGACTAGCTCGCTCCAACGACAAGAAGATTGCTGGTGTCTGTGGCGGGGTGGGTGAATACCTCGGCATTGATCCCACGATTGTACGCATCATCTGGCTGGTGGCCGTTCTGGTTTATGGGTCTGGCCTATTTCTTTACCTGATTCTCTGGTTGGTTATGCCGCCTAGCAGATAGCAGACCTGTTTCATAGAGAGCCCTGCGTGGTTAACGACTGAGCTCGAAACGCCTTTCAACAGGCGTTTCTCCGAGCTGAACTGCCGGCTTTGGGCGTTGGAAACCGGCTGTGAAA
>SLOZ01000320.1 GCA_007132255.1 Limnochordia bacterium
AGAGTTCGGTGAAGAGCCTCATAGCCCCTTCGGGATCTGGCTCTTTGCGCAAAAAAACGAACGAAATGAGGGATGAGTCATGGCACCCAAACAAGAACGGATGCGAAACTTGAAGGCCGCGATTAAGAAACTCGATGCCAAAGACGTAACCACATTGGCCATTGATCTCTGCGGCTTAAGCAGCGACGCCATGGATTTCGCTGAAGCCCGGTTGGGCGAAGGGAATGAGGGACTGCAGTCTTTTAAGGAACGGATTGAGACGGCACTGTATCCCGACCCCGAGCGGCGACAAACGCTGGAAATTGGCGAGGCACGTCGGGCCATTTCGGAGTATTCCAAGGCTGTAGGGGATGAAGTTGGCTTGCTGGAATTGATGATTCACTATGTGGAGTGCGGCACCGAGTTTACCGCAAATGTCGGTGACATTAACGCCAAATTCTACGACAGCATGTTGACGATGTATGAGCGGTTTCTAAAGAAGTTGGAGAAATCGTCGCCTGCAATCAAAGAATCCTTTCGAGAGCGGGCTTACGGTGTGGTCTCCCTAGCGGGTTACACTGGATGGGGGTACCAGGAGGGTCTCTTAGATCTCTATGACCAGGCATTTCCCGATGAGGACACTTACCTTGAGTCATGACCGACGAGATTCCGTCCCAGGAAGCGATGTCATAACCGCAGGCCATCGTTACCGGCATTGACGACACCAAGAAGACCAAAACGTCGGCAAGATAGCGACTAGCGATGTCCCAGCGATCCTGAACTTACACCAAGACTCCGGACTTGACTATGCCATCTGGGTTATCTATGATTGCCATATCAGAGAGTCTTGTTTCCCATGGTGCAGTGAATAGGAGGGGGTCCGGACATGAATACTAAGGCGTCGCTGACTGTCATTCAGATGAACGATACCCATGCCTACTTTGATCTTCATCAGGAGTTGTTCTGGCAAGCAAACCAGGCAGTTTACCGTCCGGTTGGTGGCTATGCCCGAATCGCCACGCTTGTTCGGCAGATACGAGCAGCAAACCAAAACCGGGTGCTGTTCTTAGACAATGGCGATACGCTGAATGGCACCTATCCCGCGGTCAAGACGCAGGGTGCCGCAATCGTCCCCGTGGTCAATGCATTAGGCCTAGACGCGATGACCGCCCATTGGGAGTTTGGCTATGGTCCGGCGGTTTTTCAGCAGCGAGTAGCGGAACTCAATTTCCCAGTGTTGGCGATTAATGTATTCGACAAAGACACAGACGAGCTGGTCTTTTCGCCTTCCATGGTGAAGGTCATTGGCGGTTTGCGGGTCGGCTTGGTTGGCATTGCATCCAATATCATTGACAGTACCATGCCACCTTCGTTTAGTGAAGGGGTATATTTTACCCTGGGCAGAGAAGAATTGCCCGCTGTCATAGAAAAGCTGCGGACGGAAGAAGATGTTGATCTGATCATTCTCATCTCCCATCTTGGTTTTCCTCAAGACATGAAACTTTTGTCTGAAGTCGAAGGCGTCGATCTCTGCCTGAGCGGGCATACGCACAATCGGCTTACCGAGCCGGTACACCAGGGGAAAACACTGGTCATCCAATCCGGCTGTCACGGTTCGTTTCTAGGCCGAATCGACCTGGAAATAACAGACGGGACCATCACAGGCTGCGAACACGAAATGATTGAGGTCGCAGCAAGCATCACACCAGATCCTGCCATGACAGAGATTATCGAGCGAGAACTTGCTCCATTTAAAGAGGAGTTAGCCACTGTTGTGGGTGAAACGGCGACGGCGCTCAATCGCTATACAATGCTGGAATCAACGATGGATAATTTTCTGCTGCAATCCCTGCTGGAAGCCTCCGGCGCCCAGCTCGCATTCTCTAATGGCTGGAGATACGGTGCTCCTGTGATTCCCGGGTCGGTTACTTTGAACGACCTCTACAATATTATCCCCATGAACCCGCCCATTGGTACGGTTGAGTTGACCGGCGATGAGCTGCTCAATATGCTGGAAGAAAATCTGGAACGGACTTTTGCTGCAGATCCCTATGAGCAGATGGGCGGGTATATTAAACGAAGCCTTGGATTAACGGTATACTTGAAGATTGAAAACCCCGCCGGCCAACGGATCCAAGAGGTGTTCGTCGGAAACGAACCGTTGGAGCGGTCGCACGTGTACCAGACGGCATTTGTGACCGAACAAGGGGTCCCGAAGAAGTATGGGCGGCAGAGAAGCGAAATGAACGTACATGCCGTAGAGGCCATGCAGGCCTACCTGGCGAAGCACAAGCCGCTGCAGGCCGAACTTCGGGGAACGTATATCGTTGTTTAGTCTGGGCATGAAACGGCTGAAGCACCGAGTCAGGGGCTTTCTGCCGGGATCCGATTTTCTGGCATACAACGGAGAGCACAAACCATACAGCACAAAGATTAGGCGCATTCCAAACGGCTTAGAAACCTCTGTGCCCGAGGGACACACGCGCACGACCGAACAACAGTCCAAGGAAGGTGTTGATCTTCTCTGTTCCGACTGAGATTTTCCGTCGTTGTGGCCGGAAAAATCCCTGGGAGAGGGATTTCTCTCCTCTTGTTTTGCGGTCCGATGATCACATTATCAACACTTTCCATGGCCTGGTGGCATTGCTTCCGGGTCTATTTCTGTCCCGGTTTGG
>SLOZ01000232.1 GCA_007132255.1 Limnochordia bacterium
CCGACCTTGGAATCCGCACAAACCAACGCCACTGAAGGCAGCCAGCAGGGGAGCCAGCAGGGCCGAGGAACAGCCGGCGAAGCAGCGTCTGGCAGTGCGAGTACCACCCATGCTGACGGAACCCCTAGAACTGCTGACGAGATCATGCAGCGGATGCTGCCCACAGGCCAGGCCGCCACGGGGTTGTTCCCCACGGTCACCATCCAGGCTGTGCCGGGGCAGGCGCACACAGCGGCCAATGAAGCTCGGGTCCTGCTGCAAAGCGCCGCAGGCGAAGCTGAGCTCTTGGTGGAATATATTAAGGACCGAGAAGGACAGTTGTTTGCCACGGTGAATCAAACAGTATACTTCCTGCTGGCCTTCGGCTTCATTGCCATGGTCATCAGCTCTGTGGGGATTCTTAGTGTCATGATGATCAGTGTGGTCGAACGAACGCGAGCCATAGGTCTGCATCGTGCCCTAGGCGCTTCTCGCCATTGGATTCGGATGCAGTTCTTGATGGAATCAGTGATTCTGTCCTTGGTCGGAGCCGTCATCGGTGTGATTTTGGCAGCGGTTTCAGCGCATTACGTTCTAGAGAATCTTCTTTACCAGGCATTTTGGCAGGACCTAGCCCCTGCTGCAGCGACGGGCGTGCATCCCACCGCCATTGGCGTATCTCTGTTGGGAGCCCTGGCTATCGGGATCGTGTTTGGCTATTTCCCAGCCAAAGAAGGTTCTGACCTCGCACCAGTGGATGCACTGCGGCAGGGATAGGCCGCTGGTGGGCCCATGACTGCGGGGGACGACGGGCAGGGTGCCGTCGCCGGATGAGTTTCTGGGTTGGTCGTCGGCATCCTCGAGATAGGGAACTGCTGGGGAACAAGAAACAGCAGCTGATTTGTGAAGGAGGGCAGCGCATGCACTTTCATGTTCATTTAGTCGAAGATGACCTCAACCTCAACGAAGTCCTGACTTCCTATCTGAAGGCGGAGGGCTGGGAAGTGCATTCTTTCCTCACCGGTAAGCAGGCGCAGAAAGCCCTAACGCCAGCACCGCATCTTTGGATCTTAGACATCATGCTGCCCGACATCCATGGCTATGACCTGCTGCGGGACATCAAACGCGCAGCAGCCAGCACCCCCGTCATTTTCATTTCCGCTCGGGATGCAGAACTGGACCGAGTCCTGGGATTGGAGATGGGCAGCGATGACTACATCGCCAAACCGTTTCTGCCCAAGGAACTGATCATCCGAGCCAAGCGGCTTCTAGAGCGATCTTACGGGGGCCAGGGCGTACTGGAACGACAGACCGTCACCTTGGGGGACTACGAAGTGGATCCAGCGAGCCGCATGATCCGCCATGGCGGTGAGCCGATTTATCTGACAGCTAAAGAGTTTGATCTACTGCTGTTCCTCGCTAACCATCCCGGTCAGGCCCTCAGTCGTGATCAGATTCTCAACGAAGTCTGGGGACAGGATTACTTCGGATCGGACAGGGTTGTCGACGATGTGGTGCGGCGAGTCCGGCGGCGTGTGCCGCTCATTCGCATTGAAACGATCTACGGATACGGATACAGGGTTGTGACAGCATGAAACACCGACCATTGGCAGTGCAAATTAGCTTAGTCTTCGGGGCAATCACCTTACTGGTGGCTGCCTCTTTGGGCTGGCTCTACAACTACTCACTGCAGACGTTCTTTACTGACGCCGTCTACGAAAACATCGAATCGGCGCAGGAGTTCATAGCAGCCACAGCTGCCGAACCCGATGCCATCCGGTTCTTGGAGCTCACAGAAGAGTTTCGAACTCGCGAGCGGCGTCTGCCGTCAGCGGAATTTGGCCCCGGTGAACACTGGGCCTTTTATCCCGAACGGCGCCTGCAGCCCATGGTTCTTTCGGGAACCATCTTGTTCAGCAACATCCGCCATCTGCTGTTTACCCAAGAGATCGCCGCTGGTACATACCAGGGAGTGTTGTCCGAACGCCTGTCGTTAGACGAGGTTGCACAGCTGCGGGAAGAAGCTCTGCAGCAGACCGTTGAACAGAAGCGCTATGAGCGAGTGGTGGGCGATCGGCGCCTCTTTTACGTGGTGCGGCGAATTCAAGGAGACGAAGGCCCCTACTTCCTCCTTTCGCTGGTCTGGGAAGAATCTAAATCTGTTCTCGAAGGTCTCCTGCTCCGCCAGCTGTTGATTGGAACCGCGTTGGCCCTGGCGGCAGCGGTAGGTATTGCCATTCTTATTGCGAGGTACCTGACAAAACCCTTGGTGTTGCTTGAAAAGGACGTACAGCGAATTGCCTCTGGCGATTGGCGGGGATCGATCTCGCCGGCCCGACGTGATGAAATCGGGACATTGGGAACATCTATTGAGCGCATGCGACAGCAGCTGGTGTCCAATGACCAAAGCCTGCAATCTTCGCTGCAGTACATTTCGCACGAACTGAAAACACCCGTGATGGTGATCCGTAGTTACATCCAGTCCATCGACGACGGCATCTACCCTAAGGGAAACCTGCAGAACTCGTTGGCAGTGATTGATGACGAAGCGAAGCGCCTGGAAGGCCGGATTCAGGACTTACTCTACTTCTCGAAGATCGACTACCTGGGTAAACACCAGAAGGTGCGGGAAACTCTGGATCTGCGGGACATTGTGGAAGAGGTCGCAGCC
>SLOZ01000010.1 GCA_007132255.1 Limnochordia bacterium
ACACGGTCGACTTCCGTAGTCGTTTCGTTATCTGCATTGAAATCGATCACCACGTAGAAGCCATCGGTGTTGCCCTGAATCTCATAGGCAAGACGCCGCTTACCCCACTTGTTGACGTTGGCAATCTCGCCGCCACCTTGAGTAATCAGCCCTTGGGCCTTCTCAATGACAGCTTCTGTTGCCTCTTCCTCCAAGCTGGGATTGATAATCAGCATTAATTCGTAAGCGCGCACCTCAGCTTCACCTCCTCCCTGTGGACTAAACGGCCCTAGGCGCACCTAGGGCAGGGTCAACTCATTATAGCACTAGCCTGCATTCAGTGTCAAACGTTGAAACGAAAAAGAATCACATCACCATCATTCACAACATAATCTCGACCTTCTGACCGCAAAAGCCCTGCTTCCCTCGCTGCGGCGAAGGTACCGCACTGCGTCAAAACATGGAATGGTACGACTTCAGCACGAATAAACCCTCGTTCCATGTCTGTGTGAATGGTCCCGGCCGCCTGCGGCGCCTTCGTGCCCTTTGGTATGTTCCAAGCTCGCGTCTCCTCACCTTTTACGGTGTAGAAGGTCAGCAGCTGCAGCAGTTCCTGTCCGGTACGAATCACCTTGTGCAGGCCTGGCTCTGTGAGTCCAAGTTCCTCCTGAAACTGAGCAGCATCACCAGGGGCCAGCTCGGCGATCTCCGCCTCTATGCCCGCCGACAACCAAATCAACCTGCTATTCTGCTCCGCAACCCACTTCGTCAGAGGCTCTAACTCTGACTTTGTGACGCCAGACAGTCCGGCTGCGTCGTCCTCGCCAACATTGGCGACAAAGAGAATCGCCTTCTTGGTCAACAGCGGCAGTTCTGAGGGCGTTTCAACCATGGTCTGCCGCAGTGGCAGGCCTTCATTCAATGTTTCCAGAGCCCTTTGCAGCTGTTCAAGTTCGTCCTTATACTTTTTGTCACCAGTTTTCAGCATTCGTTCGGTGCGTTCGATACGTTTTGTGATCGATTGAATATCGGCCAGCAGTAGCTCGGTCTGAACAATTTCTGCTTCCAGCAGTGGATTCGGTTCTTCCAACGAACTAGCAACATTGCTGTCTCGGAACACCCGGATTACCTGGATAATCGCATCCACATCACGTATATGGGCCAAGAACTGATTACCCAGCCCTTCACCGCGACTGGCTCCCTTCACCAAGCCAGCGATGTCTACGAACTCAATGGCCGCTGGCGTCAGCGTTTTGGGTTGAACTAGCTGGCCCAAACGCTGGAGGCGTTCATCCGGAACGGCTACGACGCCAACATTAGGGTCAATGGTACAAAATGGATAATCTTCAGCCGGCACACCTGCTTTGGTTAGAGCATTAAACAAGGTGGACTTGCCCACATTAGGCAGCCCGACAATGCCAATTTGCAGAGCCATCATAGAAACTCCCTTCAAAAACTTGTTGAACGCAGCAGGGTATCCCATATCCTCAGCGAATAGTAGTGAGATTGCTGAGACTTTCTTTTCAGGAGGAGTATTCATGTCGCAACGTTTGGCCCGAGCTGGCTTGATTGCTGCTATCTATGTTGTTCTGGTGTTTGTCCTGCGTCCTTTCAGCTTCGGACCTATTCAACTGCGGGTAGCTGAAGCTTTAACGGTATTGCCCATCCTGTTTCCAGAAGCTGTGGGGGGATTGTATGTTGGGGTTCTTGCAGCGAACATCCTTGGGGGCCTTGGGCCTTGGGACATCTTTGGCGGCAGTGCCGTAACACTGCTGGCCGCCTACGTGACCCTGCGTTATCGCAATAGTTGGCTGGCCTACGCTTCACCCATTGTCTTCAACGCCTTTTTAATCAGCCTCTACCTTCACTTTATCTTTGAACTCCCCTACTGGACCTTGGTTCTCAGTATTGGGATCAGCCAGACCGTCATCGTTCTCGGATTGGGCGTTCCTTTGGTCCGTCTCCTTCGCAAGCATTATCCGCCTCGGCATCAGTAGATGCTCAAGTGCGGCAGCTCGCTGACCGCTCCGAGTTAGTCGGGGTGGTCCTTTGCCGTTTGCTTTTGTAGATTTTCAGCCTTGCTTGCCCCTTGACTCTGCTGCGTCCAAACGCTTCTTGATCTGTTTGAGCACTTTTTCCCGGGGCAGAAGTAAAATGCGCCCACAGCCCAAGCAGCGCAGCCGGACATCGACTCCGGGCTTCAACACCTCCCAGTCCGTGCTTCCGCAGGGATGGGCTTTGCGCAAACGCAGTTTTTCACCTACAGTCAGCATTTTCTTCACCTCTTCGCACACTATGCTACAGGCGTATCGTATCGGACTTTGGCTGCCCCGCCTGCACCTTCCCAAATATCGGGTGCCAGGCAACCGAGCGAGCTCCTTCATTATACACCAGCTGCAGGATTTACAAAACCTCCTATATCTAGGATGTTACACCGCACGGGCAGGTGCGTTTTGTTGGATACCAGAATCCCCGAGCGTTAGCCATGCGCGTGTACCAAGAACGTTGCAGGTAATTTCTGGGCCGCAGCGAACAAAGGTAAGGAGAAATGAAATAAGAAAGGAAGATGTATTCTTGAAATTGTCCCGCAATATGCTGTCCCTTGTCGTCATGTCTTTGCTGGCCGTCTTGGCTCTAGGAGCATCCGTTCAGGCTGAAGATTCCGTCATAGCCTCGATCAACGGGCGTGAGATTACTCGTGAGCGCTTCTATGAAGCCCTCGAATCCGAATTTGGTGCGATGGTGCTGCAGCAGATGATTATTGAAGAACTGTTGAGTGCCCGTCAGGATGAGTTGGGTGTGGAAGTCACCGATGAAATGTTCAGCGAGTACATCATGCGTATCGTATCCCAGTTGGGCGGTGAAGCAGGTCTGCAGCAGTTCTTAGCTCAGAACCAGATTTCCATGGCACAGCTGGAGGAGCAGATTTACTGGAACCTTCTCTTGACGGAACTGACTCAGGCCGAAGTGGAAATCACGGACGAGGAACTGGAAGCCTGGTTTGAAGATAACAAAGAGCGCTTCGATATTCCAGAACAGGTTAAAGCAAGCCATATCTTGCTTGACACTGAAGAAGAAGCCGAAGAGCTTCGTGCTCGCGTTGAAGACGGCGAAGCCTTCGCTGACCTGGCCGAAGAGTTCTCGTTAGATCCAGGTTCTGGACCAAGGGGTGGCGATTTGGGCTTTTTCGGACAAGGTATGATGGTTCCGGAATTTGAAGCCTTGGCCTTTGAGATGGGTGTTGGCGACATGGGTATTGTCGAAAGCTCCTTTGGCTGGCATCTGATTCTCGTAACTGACAAAGCCGAGTCTGAAACGGCTTCCCTGGAAGATAGCTACGACGACGTGCGGTCACAGATGAAACAGGAATTGGCTATGGATCCTAACGCCTATTTGATGTTTCTCATGGAATCCGCCGAAGTCGATATTCAATCCGAGCGTTACCAAGACCTAGGTTTCTAAAGACAACAGGAAGCAAGCTCCTCCCGGTGTACGGGAAGAGCTTGCTTTTTTAATACTTTCGATTCCAGACATCGGTTTGATATTTCTCCGCAATAATGCCACCAACCCGTTCTTGTTCGGTCTGGCTCAAGGGTTTTCTCCACCACGTCAGACCGTGTTCGGCAGCAAAGCCGTCCAACAAACATTTCACCACACAGTCATCGCTGGGAATAGTTCCTAGAAAATCCTTAATACTACCGGCTTTGGAGCGCAACAGTCTCCGGGCCACCTGTTGCGCCCGTTCACTCTGCCAGGCCATGACTCGCAACAGGAGCTCCAGATCAAAATCCAGTAGGATAGAACCATGCTGCAGCAGCACATCACCCTTACGGATCTGCGCACTGCCAACAACCTTCCTTCCGGCCACGAGCAGCTCATAGCGGGAAGGACTGTCAAAGCACGCTGCCGTTTCTCCCCTTGCAGTTGTTCTTTGGGTCACTGCCATCTCGGCCGGCAGCTGCAAGCGGCGAAGGCCGCTGACAAGCCCCAAACTTAACCAACGATAGGATTCCGTCACGCTACTAGGAAGGCCCGGGTACTGCAGTGGCATGGCAACACAATACGTAATCTCATGCTGATGCAAAACCGCTCGCCCCCCAGTGGGACGGCGAACCCAATGGATACCATTTTGTTTACACGCAGCTTCATTGACTTCCTGGGCATGCTTTTGAAAGTAACCAATGGAGAGAGCCGCCGGCTGCCAGCGGTAGAATCGGATGACAGGAACCCTGTATTGTTGTGCATACTCTGCCATGTAATCATCCACAGCCATATTGCGGTAAGCGGTGCCTGTTTCAAAAGGCATTAGGCGCCATTCATTCATCACCGACCGCCTCCAGCTCGCTGAGACACTGCTGGAACTCCACTGCGCTCAACGGGCGTGGATAATTGTACATGATCCCATTCGGACGCTCATTGTAATATGGTCGATTGCAGTCCGGACAACCTGATGTCTCAAAGGTCTTGGGCGCTAGGGCTTCTATTTGCTCATCGGAGAACTGCAAAACTCCCCTTGGGCTCCAACGAAATTCCTGAGCTCCCAATACTCTGAGAAGATTATGGGCTGCCTGCAGTCGGCGATATCTGCCAACATCCGGTTGTGGAAGAGCACTCATGGGCGTTCCCTTAACGGGTGTGAACGCGAACAGAGCTATGCTGATTCCCAACTCGTAAAGCTCCTGCATGCACTGGCAAGCTTCCCGTTCTGTCTCACCCAATCCAATAATTAGGTGCGTCGAAATGCGTCCAGGGAACAAACCGCTGGCATCCTGCAGCAGTGTCCACGTTCCGTGCCAATCCCGTCCAACCTTGGCTGCCACCTCGGGTGTGCAGGCGTCCAACGCGATACTTACCCGTTCAGCTCCCGCTTGCAGAAGGCGTTGGATATCGGCTGTGTTTCGTGGCCTGCAGGATACGCAGCTGGGCGTCGTGAGGCCCGCCGAGCGCAGTTCGCGCAAAAGCCGTTCGGTGGAACCGAGCCATCCCGTTCCATCGGCCACTTGGAAGCAATACCGTTTCAGGGACGTCTGCTGCGCGAGGGCAGCCAAAATATCACTTTGCGAGAACTCCGGCCAGACAATGCGAGACAAATTGCTGGATTGACCCTGAGCTTGAGGACAAAAGGCACAGGCTCCACTGCAGACATCACCCGTCAGAAAATATCCCGTTGTGGGATCTGTCTGCGATTGAATAGACTTCAGACCCAATACGTGTGCTGTTCCGGCTGATACGCGAATCATAGACTGCAGCACTCCTCTTCTATGCGAACATCCAATCCATATCCCGAGGCTAGTTGACGAGCCAGCGGTGTTGGGTGCACAATCTTATCAAATCCGGCTGCCAGCACCAGCGCGTCTACCCACTTCCGGTACATCCCCGCAGGCCGCATACAGCCAAGGTGCAGCGGTATGTTGGGGAACATCAAACGAGCTTCGGCCAAGAGTTCCGCCGTAGCCTGCAGAGACGGTGCAGAACAGTGTGCGAAGGCCGTTCCTCTCGTAGGGATGAAAATGATAAATGCCAGGGCAGTAACGTCCTCGCCCTGAAGACAGCGCAAAGCGTCCATTTCCCCTTTGAGTTGGCCTTGGTTCAGACCAACGCAGATGTGTGGAATAACCTTGGCCACTTGCGCCAGTTTTCGGTACGTCGTCAAGTACTGCTGCGGGGACGCGTCCAGCCCGTAGACAGTGGTGATCGTCTCTTGATGATACACAAAGTCGAAGGAAACCGTATCTGCCAACCCCTCCAGCAAAGGTATCTCTTCATAAGGTATCAGTCCGACGTGGAAGTTCAGGCGCCGTTTTCCTTGGTGACGCCAACGCAGCAGTTCATCCGCATAGGACTGAAATGGAACTCGCCCTAAGGGATCACATCCGCCGCTCACAAGTAGGCTGGCCGCTTCCAAGTCAACAGCAAAGGGTTCCATATCCCGCAGATACACCCCTCCGCAATGGGCGCAATTCAACGCACAACCCTCGGTACAGCGAACGCTCTTGGTGTTCCTTGGGTACACGAAGGTAACCGTATCGGAGCGTCTTGTGTTGACTTCAGACCACAAGGCTTCATTCCAAGGCCTTACCAGGTTCATTTGGTTCATGACTTCCTGCCACATTTCCAAGCCATTCAACTCCTACGTATAGCAATGAACTGCAGAGCGCTTGACCCAGTGCTCAGGTCAGCGTCGATCAGCAAAAAGTAGGCTGAACCCATTGGATTCAGCCTCTGCGAGCTTGTGTTTAGGACCTCGGTGTCCAACGAAGTACAGGCTTCCGTGCCGCTAACGCGTCGTCAAGGCGCCTAACCGGCGTGTTATATGGTGCTTGGCGGACAGTCTCCGGTTCCTCCGCTGCTTCGATGGCAATTTGTTTCATAGCCTCGACAAAGGCGTCCAAGGTAGCTAAGGTTTCCGTCTCCGTGGGTTCAACCATTAAGGCCTCTTCGACAATTAACGGAAAGTAGACTGTGGGCGAATGGACCCCATAATCCAATAGTCGCTTGGCGATGTCGAGGGTTCGAACGCCCTGGTTCTTTTGCCGCTTGCCAGAAAGCACAAATTCATGCATACAATGGCGATCGTATGGAAGATCGAAGTCATCCTGAAGCTTTCGCATCAGATAATTGGCATGAAGCACCGCGGTATCACTAACATCCATGAGTCCCTGCGGGCCGTGAGATCGGATATACGCATAGGCACGGACCAATACTCCAAAATTGCCGAAGAAAGAGCGGACTCGTCCTATGCTCTTGGTTGGATATTCCCAAACATACTCACCATCCCGCTTAGATACCAGCGGACCGGGGAGATAGTCCTGCAGCCGCTGGGAGACGGCAATGGGTCCGCTGCCGGGTCCACCACCGCCATGGGGTGTGGAAAATGTCTTGTGAAGATTAAAGTGGACAATGTCAAATCCCATGTCACCTGGACGAACATAACCCATGATCGCATTAGCGTTGGCTCCGTCATAGTAGAGAAGCCCACCAGCATCGTGAATAATCTTGGCCACTTCACAGATGTTTTCGTCAAATAAGCCCAATGTGTTGGGATTGGTCAACATAATACCAGCCGTTTGCGGCCCAACCATGCCTCGCAGTGCCTCTACGTCGACTCCGCCGCGGGCATCAGAAGGTACTTCGCGAACTTTGTAGTTGACCATCATCGCACTGGCCGGATTGGTACCATGGGCAGAATCGGGAACCAACATCTCCTTACGCTGGGTATCTTCGCCCCGCTCTCGGTGATAGGCGCGCATCAGCATCAAGCCAGTCAACTCTCCATGCGCACCGGCTGCGGGCTGCAGCGTAGTGGCACTGAGTCCAGCAATCTCCGTCAAATAACTTTGGAGCTTGTACATGAGCTTTAGTGCGCCTTGAACCGTCTCTTCTGGTTGGTACGGGTGTAGCAGGCTGAAACCCGGCAAACGAGCAATGTCTTCATTAACTTTGGGATTGTATTTCATGGTACATGATCCCAATGGGTAGAAGCCTACATCAACTCCATGATTTAACCTCGATAGCCCTGTGTAGTGGCGAACGACTTCAATCTCGCTGACTTCAGGAAGCTTTGGTACTTCCCTGCGAAGATGCTCCTTGGGCAGAAGTTCTTCCATAGGTGTTTCGGGAACATCTAACTCTGGATAACGATACCCTCTTCGTCCAGGGGAGGAAAGTTCAAAGATCAATGGAACTGGCTTCTTTGTTTGCATCAGCACAGCCCTCCTAACGCATGAACGAAGCGGTCAATCTCATCTTTGGTTCGAGCCTCGGTAACACTCAGCAGAACACAATGCTGCAGTTCAGGGAACCGCTCACCTAGAGGCAAACCTCCAAGGAATCCATGGTCCAAAAGTCGCTTATTGACTTCGTCCCAGTTGGCATCTGCTTGAACCACAAATTCACGGAACGTAGGACCACTAAACGCTGCTTGGATACCGATATCCCGCAACTGAGATTTGAGATACGCTGTTTTCTGGAGGCACTGGTAGGCTACATCCTTCAGTCCTTGCGGACCGATTACAGAAAGGTGAACAGCGCCCGCCAAGGCGTTCAAAGCCTGGTTAGAGCATATGTTCGACGTGGCCTTTTCCCGACGAATGTGCTGTTCTCGTGTCTGCAGTGTCAACACGTAACCACGCCTACCTTCTGTGTCCACAGTTTCCCCGACGATTCGACCAGGCATTCGTCGAATCAACTTCGAGCCGCTGCAGGCGAAGAAACCAAACCCCGGGCCGCCAAAATTCATGGTATTGCCAAACGGCTGGCCTTCACCCACGACAATATCCGCGCCAAACGCGCCTGGAGCCTCTAGGAGTCCTAGGCTAACTGGGTCGGCAGCTGTCACCAATAAACCGCCTGCATCGTGAATCCACCGCGACAACTTGGCCACATCCTCGATGACGCCAAAAAAGTTAGGGTAAGGAATCACCAAACAGGCTGCATCACCTGCTGCATCCTCATGAAGAGCAGCGACATCCATTGTGCCCGTCTCGCGATTCCAAGGAATCATTTGTACGCTAATATCTTGATTTTCCATGTAAAGCTTAACAACATCCACCCACTCCGGATGGAGTGTCTCAGGGAGAAGCACTTTGGAACGCCGCGCAACGTTGCAGGCCATTAGACAGGCCTCCGCCAAACTTGTGGCGCCATCGTACATCGAGGCATTCGCTGCATCCATACCCGTTAACTCGGCGATCAAGGTTTGAAACTCGAATATAACTTGGAGTACGCCTTGGCTTATCTCAGCTTGATACGGTGTATACGCCGTCAAAAACTCGCCCCGCGATGTAATGTGGTTGACCACAGCAGGAATGAGATGGTCATACGAACCGGCGCCCAAAAAAGAGACCAAGTGCTCACACGAGACATTTGATTCACTAAGTTCTTTCATGTGGCGCATCAGTTGAGCTTCTGCCAAGGCATCGGGCAGGGGTAAGGGTTTTTCTGTGCGAATCCGGTCAGGAACCGCATCGAAAAGCTCTTCTACACTATCAACCCCCAGAAAATCCAGCATATGCTGGCGCTCTTCACTTGTTGTGGGGATGTACCGCAAACTTTACACCTCCTCCAAGAAGGCATCATATTCGTCGGCTGTCATTAGATCCTTCAACTGCGACTCATCAGTGATTTCCAGTTCCACGATCCACCCTTCATCGAACGGTGATTCGTTGACAAGCTCGGGACTGTCTTCCAAAGCTTCATTGATGCCCACGACTTTGCCACTTAATGGAGCATACACATCGGAGACAGCTTTCACAGATTCGACAACAGCAAAACCTTCGCCCTCTTCGACAATAGTATCCTGCTCCGGCAATTCGACGAAAACAACATCCCCCAGTTCATTCTGAGCATAGTCTGTGATTCCGATACGACATACCTTGCCCTTTACGTGAATCCATTCGTGGTCTTTTGTATAAAAATAATCTCTTGGGTTTGCCATGATGATCAAGTACCTCCCTTATTTTTTCACTTGGACAAAGCGTCCTTTGTGTGTTTTGGCGGCCAATCGGCGTCCACGTACTTCAACGAAAATATCCGTCCCTGGTTTCGCGTAATCTGTATGCAGATAGCCCATTCCCACAGCTTCTTGGAGCGAAGGCGACATGGAGCCACTGGTTACAACGCCAATCGGCTCGTTTTTTGCATTGAGGATAGCGTGCCCCTGGCGAGCAATACCACGGTCTTGCAGGATAAACCCTACTAAACGACGCTTCACACCGTGTGTTTTTTGGTGCAAAAGATGCTCTTTGCCTGCAAACTCCGTATCCCAAGCTATGAAGCGGCTGAGACCGGCTTCCAAAGGTGTCGTCGAGTCATCGATATCGTTGCCGTAGAGCGGCATACGCACTTCGAGTCGCAGCGTATCTCGTGCTCCCAAGCCAATAGGTTGAACACCAAGCGACACTCCTAACTCTAAAAGCTTCTGCCAAACATCAACCGCGATCTGGTTTGGCAAGTACAACTCAAAGCCGTCCTCACCCGTGTAACCGGTGCGCGACAGGAGAATGTCCTGGTTCATGTAGGGCAGCGTGGTATGTGTGTAATACTTCATGTCGTCTAGACTTTGCCCTAACATCTCCTCAACCAACTCCGGAGACTTAGGTCCTTGAACGGCGATCAACGTAGTTTCTTCGGATACATCCCTTAGTTGTGTACCTTTGTGCAAATGTTCTTGGATCCACTGGACGTCCTTCTCCACATTGGATGCGTTCACCACCAAAAAGAAACCGTCTTCAACTCGGTAGATTAGAATGTCATCCACGATGCCGCCGTCTGCGTTCATCAAAGGGCTATATTGGATCTCACCAACCTCAAGCACAGACGGGTCATTGCAGACTAAACTGTTTAACGTTTGAACAGCCGTCTCGCCAGTCAATAATAGCTCACCCATGTGGCTCAAGTCAAAAAGGCCCACATTCGACCGAACACACAAATGCTCGGCCACAACTCCCGCGAACTGCACCGGCATATTCCAGCCATGAAAGTTAACCATCTTTGCCCCTAACTGCCGATGCTCCTCGGTAAGCGGCGTAGTTTTCACGAGA
>SLOZ01000204.1 GCA_007132255.1 Limnochordia bacterium
AAAAATGGCTTGGAAGCAGCAAACGGCGACTGTCCAGGTGAATGCCAGCCAATGGCTGGGCTCGGTAAAACCTATCTGGAATTATATCGGCTACGATGAGATCAATTACACGACGACGCCAAACGGCAGGGATACCATTGCGAAATTTGGTGACTTCGCTGAACGTCCCTATTATGTCAGGGCACACCACCTGCTCTGTACCGGGAACACGCTGGGGTCGTTCAAGTGGGGTTCAACCAATGCGTATTTGGAAGATGAAAATGGAGCTCCTAGGTATCATTGGGCTGTCATTGACGAGGTCTTTGACGTGTATGTGAGCCATAACTGCATACCCTTTGTGGAGCTGGGGTTCATGCCCCTGGATCTGATGGATCAGGGAGAGCAGCGCTCCTATCGCGAGGGAGGCTGGGCATGTCCACCCAAAGACTACCAACGCTGGTATGATTTGGTCTTTGCCTTGGTAACCCACTGTGTGGAGCGCTATGGTGCAGATGCAGTCAGGACGTGGTATTGGGAGCTCTGGAATGAACCGGATCTCGACTATTATTGGAAAGGGACACTGGAGGAGTTCTGTAAGCTCTATGATTTCACGGCAGCCGCTGTAAAGGATGCTTTTCCCGAAGCTCGGGTGGGCGGCCCAGGTACCACGGGTCCTCTGCAGAACAAAGCAGCGGACTGGCTGGACCGGTTCTTAGATCACTGCGTGTACGGGCAGAATTTCTACACTGACCAACCGGGAACGCCTTTGGATTTCGTATCTTTCCACGCCAAGGGCGGCGGATACCCACCGAATGTGAAGGCCGAGAAGCAGCTGCCGTCCATTAAGCGGTTGTTTGCCCAAATTGAGCATGGGTTGGAGATCTTAGAACGGTATCCATCGCTGGCAGGCATGGAATGCGTACTTTCGGAATGCGATCCCGATGGTTGGGCAGCGGGCGGCCGCTACGATAATCCTAATCTGAACTTCCGCAATACCGAGTACTACCCCAGCTATATGATGGCGGCGTTTCAGGGTATCATGGAGCTGCAGGAGAAATTTAACCGAGAGATCAAATCATTGACTTGGGCGTTTATGTTTGAAGGGGAGCGTTGTTTTGAAGGTACGCGTGCCTTTACCACGCAGGGAATCGACAAACCTGTTCTAAACCTATTCCGCATGCTGGCCAATCTAGGTGACCAGAGACTGCACTTAGCCAGCAGTCTCGCCCTCGATCCGCTGCACTTCCAACATGACTACGGCCGTGAAGAAGGGCCTTGTGTTAATGGAGTAGCCACATCATCTGGTGCGCAGGAAGTGCAGGTCTTGTTGTACTGTCACCACGACGATTGGGACGTGACCGGCGAGTTTCGGGTCGATTTGGAGATTTCGGGTCTTCCCTTTGAAGCCGACACGGTGACGGTGAAGCATTATCGGATTGATGGATCGCACAGCAATGCCTACAGCGAATGGGTGCGGCAGGGTAAACCCAATTATCCCACAGAAGGCCAGCGCAGGGCCATTAAGCGCCGCGAGCAGTTAGAGCTGGCCGAACCAACGGCGCAGGAAGCCCTGTGCGCTGGCAAGTTCAAGAAGACATTAGCGCTTCCGGTTCACGGAATGTCGTTGTTGGTGTTATCCAAGCCGTAGCCCTTGGGTCACAATCTGACGTTTCCTAAGCATGACCAGTTCCGGTTTTTTTATGGACGTCAAGGAGTCAACAATGCCAATGCCGCATTGGAAATATCCAGTTCGGTCAGAAGCGGCAGCTGCATCATGATGTTTTTTTCCGGATTCACTGCCGGGTAAAGGTTAGGGTGTTCTGCAATATGATGAACGAGCCGCGAGAAAATTTCGGTGTTGGCGCGAACATGCGTATCGCGCTGGGCACTACCCAACGTCGGTTGGTGAAATTGAGCCAAGGTCAGGTGTTGCATCGTTCCAAATGCCAACTCGGCCAGTTTTGCTCGGTATTCGTATTCACCGAACCACGTTTCAGGGTGTGCTATTTGTCGGTCAAGAGCGTGACGCCCTTCGTGAGCCGCAGTGGTGGTACCGAGATAATGGGCTAGGAATCGCGCTATCAGATGCGATCGGGTGTCATTGTCGTCAGTGAGGCCCAATTTTCTTACTGTATTGACCTCAGAACTAAGCTGTGTATGGATCAGAGTGTGAACGAGCTCCTGAGAGAAGAAGACACTGTCTGGTCGTTCTTGAGCTTGGCGAACATCGTATTCTCGAGCTTGCTGTAGCATCTGTTCAAAGACGTCAGGCTCGAGGTATTGAAAGAGTACTGCTAAACCTTCAACTGACCCAAGAACACTTACGATTTCGTTTTCGCTGGAATTCCAGCCTCCCACTCCAGCGCGCCGTTGGTTGAACCAGTGGAGAACGCCATTGCTCAGCATCCGTCTAAGAACCACCAGGTCAATAGAGGCTGTATCGCCTATTTGGGCGATCTCGACCTCATAGTGGTCAGCAATATAGCCGAAATGGCAACCGAGATAGAGACCATTGGCGGTGATGAAGTCAATTCGGAACCCAAATGTGTCGGCGATCCGTTGATTGACCTGTTCCAGCCAGGATCGAGAAAACGGCTGACCGTCCAACTCCGAGAACATTGGGGTGATCAACCGATAAATGGGATCGAGCCCTTG
>SLOZ01000099.1 GCA_007132255.1 Limnochordia bacterium
CCGATGAGCTTCACTGGAATTCCCAGTTCCTGAGACACGGCCATGACAATGCCGCCCTTGGCGGTTCCATCCAGCTTGGTTAGGGCGATACCCGTAATGGGGACGGATTCGCCGAATATTTTCGCCTGTGACAGGGCGTTTTGTCCTGTGGTAGCATCCAAAACTAACAGAATCTCATCAATCGGGTGGTCTAGTTCCCGCTGGAGAACCTTGTGAACCTTGCCCAGCTCTTTCATAAGATTCGTTTTGGTCTGCAAACGGCCGGCAGTATCCAGAATCAGAACATCTGCGTTGCGGGCTTTAGCCGCAGCGAGAGCGTCGAAAGCAACCGCCGCCGGATCCGAACCTTCCTTGTGAGCGATAACGTCGACTCCAACACGTTCAGCCCAAATCTCTAGTTGGTCGATAGCTGCAGCGCGGAACGTGTCACCAGCGCCTAGCAGTACATGGGCGCCCTCTTCTTTGAAGCGGTAGGCTAACTTTCCGATCGTGGTCGTCTTACCTGCACCATTCACGCCAACAACCATGATAACAACGGGTCGCTCTTGGCCGAAATTCAACGCTGAGCCATTGGCAGCCAATAAGGTCGTCACTTCTTCCTGGAGCAGGCGCTTCAACTCGCCACCTTCGCTGATTTTCTCCTTCTTAACGCGATGGCGCAGACGGTCCATAAGAGCTACGGTTGTCGTCATTCCTACGTCTGCTTGAATCAGAAGGTCTTCCATGTCTTCAAAAAGGTCTTCATCGATCATGCGTCCAGTAACCATGGTTTCGATCTTGTCGGCTAAACCCTGGCGTGTCTTTGTCAATCCAACCTTCAATCGTTGAAATAAACCGCCACTACCCTGCTCTGTTAGGTTCGTATCTTGATGCGGGGCTTGAGTGGCCGCAGTCGTTTCATCGCTGTCACCATCGGCAGCTGTTTGTGTTACCTGATCGGTGGAATCAACTTTGTCTTTGCGGCCGAATAACTTTTTCCAGACCATAGTGGTTGCCCCCTTAAGCTAATTTAACCGACATCAATTGTGATGCCGCGGATTTTTCCATTGTAACGCCATACAAAGCGTCTGCCGCTTCCATGGTTCCCAACCGGTGTGTAATGACCAAAAACTGGGTATCCCGCGCAAATTCCTGCATCAGCGTGGAGAATCTTGCCAAGTTCGAGTCATCCAAAGCCGCGTCGATTTCGTCAAGAACACAAAAAGGAGTTGGCTTCACCCGCCGAATGGCAAAAAGCAGCGCAATGGCCGTCAGGGATCGTTCTCCTCCAGATAGCAAGAGCAGATTGGTCAGTTTTTTCCCCGGGGGCTGGGCAACTACCTCGACACCCGTGCTCAATAGCTGCTCGGGTTCGGTCAAAACCAGGTCAGCCCGGCCGCCCTGAAACAGCTGCCCGAATATGGTTTGGAACTCTCGCCGCACCTTACGAAAGGCCTCTGCAAAGCGCTGTTCAGAGGTTTGATCCATCTCTTGGATCACGTCGTGGAGAGCTGTTCGTGCTTCCTGTAAGTCCTCGAATTGTGCTTTGAGGAAGGTTTTCCGCTGCATGAGCTCTTCGTATTCTTCGATGGCAGCGGGATTCACCATGCCTAGAGCTTTCACTTCCCGGCGCAGCCGGTCTAGTTCTCCCGTCAGTACCTTGGGCGAACGTTCCACCGTGCGGTCAAACAGTTCATGGATTTCACATTCGCGATGAGCTACTTCGTCGGTGATCTGCTGCAGTTCCATTTCGACACTGCGCTCTTCGATTTCCAATGCGTGGATGGCTCTGTCCTGTTGGTTGACGTGACGCTGAAGCTGCTTTTCTTTTTGCCGCTCCACTTTGACAGCAGCCTGCATTTGGTTACGCTGGCTCCGCAGTTCGCTGACACCCTGTTCGAGAACCTCTCGCTGCTTTCGGCATCTCGTTATGGCAGCTTCCACAGTCTGTCGATGCTGTTCGAGTTCTTCGCTGCGCTTTATTAGTTCTCTGGACCGTTCCTGGTATGCATTGAGCGTCGCAGCCAGTTTCTTGGTCGTTTCCTGCGCCAGGCGTAGTTGGTCTTCTGCTTGCTGCTGTGAACCAAGGGCACGGGTGTGCTCCACCTTGGCTGCTGTCATAGCCTCTTGGCAGGAGTCTAATTCTTCATTGAGCCGTTTGAGCTTGTCTTCGTGGTTACGGATCGATTGGCGTTGTTCCTGCTCAGCCCCCTGCATGGCTTCGACCACCTTAGCGGCCTCTGCTCGAGCTGCCATTGCCGAACGGGCTCCGTCTGCGAGGACTTCTTCTTTTTCCGAGGCATCGGCCGCGATGGCTGCAACCTTTAGCAGGCGTTCGGTACACTGATCCAACTGCAGTTGCGTCTTCTCCTGGTCCGAACCCTGCGATCTGGCTTCCTCCCGTAAGTCTGCCACCCTCTGCTTTAGCTCATCCTCCTGCTGCCTTCTTTTCTCCAACAGCGTTGTTTCTTCTGCCAGTTGTCTCTCCTGCTCTAGTTCGTCCTGTTCGATCTGGGAAATTTCGTTTTTGCGATTTAAGACCCCACTGCTGCGACCCTTCAGACTGCCTCCCGTCATAGCACCCGAGGGGGCAATCACGTCGCCTTCTTTTGTGATAATCCGACCAAACGATGGAAGCGACTTTTGGAGAGCTAACGCATGCTCTAAGGTCTCGGTGAGGACGACGCGTCCGAGCAGGGATGCCACCGCTTGGCGGCAGCTCTCATTGACGGTAATGGTATCCATGGCCGGACCCTGCACGCCTGGCAGGGACCAATACTGTGCATAGTGCTGGGGAAAGGTCTGCCCCTTCATGGAGTCAACAGGCAAAAACGTGGCGCGACCAGCTTTATTGGTCTTGAGCCACTGAATCGCCGATTGGGCGTGGCTCCGCGCAGGCACGAGGACGTGGCCGACGGCTGCACCCAATGCAATCTCGATAGCCGTCTCCCAACCAGGCGGAACCTGTATTACATCCGATACGGTACCAATGATCCTGAGACCCTTTGGCTGTGCTTTTAGCAGTTGTCGTACGCTGTACTGCAGACCTTCGTAATTGTCTTCCAAGTCCTGCAGAGCCTGTCGGCGCGAGCGCAGCTTAGCTAAGACCTCTTCGGTCGTTTTGCGCTGTGCCTCGGCTGCGGCTCGGCGCTGGGCAGCATCGCTTGCTTGGGATACTGCAATTTTGCCGGTTGTTTCTAGTTGCTGACGGGAAGTGCTGAGCGAGTTCAGTTGATCCTGAAGTACTTGGACTCGCTGCTTCAACTCAGCCTGCTCTTGCGTATGGGTGTCTTGCTCCGTTTTGATCTGTGCTCGCTGTGCGTCTAGTGATTGCTGACGCTGATCAAACTCGCGAACCTTGTTTCGTTGGTCGGTCAGAGAACGCATCGTATCGAAAAAGGCTTCTTTTGCCTCTTCCAACCAGCGTTCTAAGGCATCGCGTTGACCGCGAACAGACCTATACGCGGCCTCTAGCTGTCGAAGAGTCGCTGAGGATTGTTGGCAGACTGTCGTCCGTTGATTGACCAAGTCTGCACTAGCACTCTCCGTCTGTTGCCATTCGGTGTGCTCTGCGCAGCTGGCGTCCATCTCTTGTTGAAGGTGTTCTAACTGCTGCTGGCTGTGGGCGATCCGCTCGAGATCCAGTTCGCGCTCACCGGCCTGTTTTTGGAGTTCATGGCTGGCTGCCATCAACTCCTCTTGACGTTGATCAATGACGGCTTCCAACTCCGAAAGGTTTTCTTGATGGTCTGTGCTGCGCCGTTCAACCATGGCTAACTGTTGAGCGAGGCCATGGTGCTCCTGACGATGGGTTCGCAGGCTATCAGCATGCTGCTGGCGTTTCTCATCCAGCTGCCGCAGGCGCAGGCTGTAATGGTCCAACTCTACCTCTAAAAGATTCGCAGCCAGTTGGTTATAGGTTCTGGTCTTCGCTGATTCTTTTTGAAGAGGTCCTACCCTCTGCTCTATCTCGTGGAGGATATCGCCTATACGCTCGGCGTCATGGTCGACGCGCTCAAGTTTTTGGAGAGCTTCTTCTTTGCGGTTCCGATACTTGATGATTCCGGCGGTTTCTTCTAAAAGGGCGCGCCGATCCTGCGAGCGTGCGCTGAGAACAGCGTCAATCTGACCTTGGCTGATGATGGCGTACCCCTCACGCCCGAGGCCGGTATCTGTGAAAAGATCATGAATATCTTTGAGACGACAGGGCGACTTGTTGATCAAGAACTGGCTTTCTCCGTTCCGATACACACGACGTGAAATCGTAACCTCGTTGTACTCTATGGGTAAAAATTGATCGCTATTATCTAAGGTTAAATGTACTTCCGCCATACCCAGCGGTTTCTTGCCATCGGAACCGGCGAAAATGACATCCTCCATCTTGGAACCACGCAGTGTCCGGGCACTTTGTTCACCTAAGACCCAACGAACGGCATCCGAGATATTGCTTTTTCCGCTGCCATTCGGTCCGACGATGGCGGTAATGCCTTCGGTGAAGTCTAACTTCACCTTCGTGGCAAAGGACTTAAAGCCCAGTAGTTCCAACCGCTTCAGGCGCATGGACGATCCTCCGTTTCCCGTGGTCATTGCTCAGAAGTATTTTACCACAAACCAAGACGAAAGAAAAACAAAACGGTGTTCAACGACCTACCGTCAGTCAAAGCGGTTCGATTCTGACTCACACGCACAGGAAAACACGGCCCCTGTCGCAGCGGGCCGTGCACATGTTCCGATGGTTCCCCGGTGGACAACTCCATCGTACGTAGGTATTGCTCATGTCTCAGTTATGCTGGGATTGGCAACATCTAAGTTATTTAGAGCTTGTCGGGCTGCTTCCTGCGCTGCTTCCTTTTTGCTGCGTCCGTGCCCCTTGCCTAAAACTTGGCCATGGAAACAGACAGCGACCTCAAAGACCTTTTCGTGATCAGGTCCCGTCTCTTTGGCCAACTGGTAGATAGGGGTTTCCTGACTCAGCTGCTGCAGGTGTTCCTGCAGCGTGCTTTTGGCATCGACCAAAAGGAGCTCTTTCTCTCGCCAAGACGGCAGTAACCGTAACACAATGGGTCGAACCGTTTCGATACTAGAATCCAAATAGATAGCACCAATGACAGCTTCCACGGTGTCACAAAGAAGCGAATCCCGGTCACGGGCCCCCGAGCGTTCTTCACCCTTACCAACTCGCAGACAATGATGAAGGCCCAGATCTCTAGCTAGTTCCGCTAAGGTCGGTTGACTAACCAGTAGGGCTCGAATCTTTGCCAATTGGCCTTCTCGGAGCTGCGGGTACTGCTCAAAGAGATGATCGCTGACGATCAATTGCAGAACCGCGTCACCCAAAAACTCCAGTCGTTCATTATTGCCGCTGGGTGTTTTGGCACAGCTTTTGTGTGTCAGTGCCAGCTGCAGCAGGGATAGATCCTTGAAGGAATACCCAAGGGCAGTTTGCAGCCGCACCCAGGTTTGTTTTGCCTTCATTGGCCCTGCCACCGCTTAAACACCAAAACACCATTGTGTCCTCCAAAACCGAAGGAGTTCGACATAGCGGCATTGATACTCACATCACGGCTACTGTTGGGAACGTAATCCAACGAACACTCTGGATCCGGTGTTTCATAGTTATACGTGCCGGGAATCGTCTGGTTCTTGAGACTGTAGACCGTTATTGCGGCCTCGACAGCTCCCGCTGCTCCCAACAGATGGCCCGTCAGGGACTTCGTTGAACTGACGGGCACCGAAGAGGCATGGCTGCCGAAAACAGCATGGATAGCCTGGCTTTCGAACTTATCATTGTATTCGGTCGATGTACCATGCGCATTAATGTAGCCAATGTCTTCGAGAGCCAAACCAGCATCTTGGAGGGCGGCTTTCATGGCGCGCTGAGCCCCTTCACCCTCAGGCGCTGGTGAGGTTATATGGTAGGCGTCGCCAGATGCACCGTAGCCGGAAATTTCGGCCAGAATATCAGCGCCGCGCTCCAATGCTGATTCAAGGGTTTCCAGCATCAAGACGCCTGCTCCCTCACCCATGACGAAGCCGTCTCTGTCCTTGTCAAAGGGTCGACTAGCTCGCTGGGGTTCATCATTCCTGGTCGACAAAGCTCGGGCCGCTGTGAATCCAGCCATACCCAATGGTGAAACAGCAGCCTCTGCCCCGCCAGCCAGCATGGCATCGGCATCACCGCGTGCAATGATTCGAAAGGCGTCTCCAATGGAGTGAGTACCCGTGGCGCAGGCCGTTACGGAACAGGAGTTGGGGCCTTTCGCGCCGGTCTGAATCGAGATCTGCCCACTGGCCATATCTGGGATCAGCATAGGAACGAAAAACGGGCTGATGCGTCCAGGCCCTTTTTCGGCTAATACTTTCGCTTGCTGCTCAATGGTCTGGATGCCACCAATTCCTGAGCCCACGATGACACCCACACGCTCAGCCCGCTGAGTGATCGGGAAGCCAGAATCAGTCACAGCCTGTACCGCTGCCGCCACCGCGAACTGGCAAAAACGATCCATACGCCGAGCGTCTTTGCGATCCATGTAATCTGCAGCGGAAAAGTCTTTGATCACGGCGCCAATCTTGACGGGGAAGTCCGAGGTGTCAAAGCTTGTAATATAGTCAATGCCGGATGTACCCAACATCAGATTCTTCCACAAAGACTCCATATCGCCTAAGGACGTAATGCAGCCAATACCTGTGATAACAACTCGTCGGTTCAACGTCGTTCACCTCTCATTTAGAAAAAGGAAGCCCTATATCAAGGACTTCCCCATTATGCTGCTACGCAGCGGTTCACCCAGACACAGTTACTGTGAAACGAGAATTATTCGCTCTGGGCGGCAATGTAATCCACAGCATCCTTGACTGTGGCAATCTTTTCAGCATCCTCGTCAGGAATCGACAGATCAAACTCTTCTTCAAAAGCCATGACCAACTCCACGACATCCAACGAGTCTGCGCCAAGATCCTCAACAAACGAGGCTTTCATTGTAACTTCATCTGGATCCACACCCAGCTGTTCGACGATAATTTCTTTTACTTTTTCGATTAACTCCACGGCAGTCACCTCCTTGCCTTGTACTTGATTATATCAACAAACCGCCATTGACATGAATGGTTTGGCCCGTAATATAGCGGCTGTCGTCCGAAGCCAAAAATACCACAGCCCCTGCCACATCGTCGGGCTTGCCAGTGTCTCCTAAGGGAATCTGGGATTTAATCCATTCGGTCTGCTGCTCTGTTAGGGCAGCTGTCATGTCCGTATCGATGTATCCAGGTGCAATGGCGTTGATCAAGATGCCGCGGCTGGCGGTTTCTTTGGCCAAGGCTTTTGTAAACCCAATTAAACCGGCTTTGGCCGCTGCATAGTTCGTTTGTCCGGCGCTGCCAGCGAAACCAACAACCGAAGAAATGTTGATAATTCGACCACTGCGTTGTTTCATCATCGGGCGAATCACCGCTTGCGAAACGTGAAAGGCACCGGTGAGGTTGACATTCAAGACCTGCTGCCAATCGTCCTCTGACATCCGCATCAGCAGTCCATCGCGCGTGATGCCGGCGTTGTTGACCACGATATCGATGTGTCCCCATTCATCCATAAGCCACCGAATCATCGCCTGGACAGCCTCACGCTCAGCAACATCCACAGCAAGCCCCAGAAAGCCGTGCTCCGCCTTCACCTGTTCTAGCAGTGTCTCGTTACGCCCACAAATAGCCACCTGAGCGCCTTCGGCTGCCAGACGCCGCGCCACCGCCAGGCCGATGCCCCGTGTAGCCCCGGTCACCAGCGCCGTTCTTCCTTGCAGTATCATGCTACTACAACCCCTTTGCGTTATGCAAGACTTATTTTGATCCCTTTGACGATTCGTTTGCTGAAGGGGCTCACCACCGGATGTGTCCCGAACTCAATGAGTTCGTCAGCACCCAACTCATGGGCTGCGGTCACCGCCGCTGTCCACAGTACCGGTGCGGTCAGCTGTGCCACCAACTCGGCAGCCACCTGTTCTCCCGTTACCAGCGGAGCAGCTGTGGCATTAGCGATCAGCGGAGCTCGGGGAGCGCGGATCTGCACTTGCGCTAGATGCTTCGCTAACTCTTGTGCCGCTGGCTTCATGAGTTGGGAGTGGAACGGTCCTGAGACCTTTAGGCGAACGACTCGTCGTGCCCCTAAGGAACTGGCCAGCTCGGCAGCTTTGTCTAATGCCGCCGCTTCGCCGCTGAGGACAATCTGTCCCGGCCCGTTGAAATTGGCCGCTTGAATCCAGCCTTTGTCTTGACTTTCTTCACATAAGGCGTCCACCTGATCTTCATTTAGACCCAAGACCGCTAACATGCCGCCGCCTTCGGGATACGCTTGGCTCATGAACTCGCCGCGCCGGGCGGCCAATTGGACACCGTCGCCAAAAGTAAAGCAACCAGCAGCGGCAGCAGCAGTGACTTCGCCTAAACTATGGCCCAAGAAACAGCAGGGATCGCCAAGCGTTTCCCGGCGCAGCTGCCAGAGAGCATACGTGATCGTGAAAATTAACGGCTGCGAAAACCTTGTATCCTGGAGTTTCTCTTCGGGACCGGTCTGGGCCAATGCCGCGATGTCATAGCCTAGGATAGCAGAGGCCTCCTCTAACAGTGGCACGGCCGCTGACTCCATGATGGACGCTGCCATACCAAGTTTCTGGGCTCCTTGTCCAGGAAACAGAGCTGCATACATCACTGGTCACCTCGTCCCCAACGCAGTACCATGGAGCCCCATGTCAGGCCGGCCCCAAAGCCAACCATCAGCAGATTATCGCCGGACTGCAGTTGACCTGCATCATCCAACTCTGCCAGAGCTAACCCAATACTAGCCGCTGAGGTGTTGCCATATCGCTGAACGTTGATGTAGAGGTTGTCGTCGGGAATGCCCAGCTTGGCTGCGGAGGCCTTGATAATGCGAACATTGGCCTGGTGCGGTATGAACCAACGAATGTCACTGTTGCTCATGCCGGCTTTCGCCAGAACCCGCTTTGTGGAGTCACTCATGATGCGAACGGCAAACTTGAACACATCATTGCCAGCCATCCGCAGATAATGCTGTTTGGCATCCACGGTTTCATGAGACGCAGGTAACCGTGAACCCCCAGCCGGTAGATACAAGTGGCGTCCTCCTGCACCATCGGAACCCAACTCAGAGGCAATGACACCGTAGCCTTCCTCAACGGGCCCCATAACGGCAGCCGCAGCACCATCGCCAAACAGAACACATGTGGAACGATCTGTGTAATCCGTGATCCGGCTCAGGACATCGACACCGATGACCAAGACCCGCGACCGTCCCCCTCGAACAAGATTGGCGCCAACGTCCAAACCGTAGACAAAACCGGAACAGCCAGCAGACAGATCAAAAGCTGCTGCCTTTTTGGCGCCCAGCCCGTCTTGAACAAGACAAGCTGTGGCCGGGAACGTCATATCCGGAGAAATGGTAGCTACCACAATCATATCCAAATCCGAGGCAGCTACATCAGCGGCAGCCAGCGCTTTCTTGGCCGCTGCTAATGCCAAATCCGAGGCAGCGGTATCCGAGTCCGCAATGCGCCGCTCTTCAATGCCGGTTCGTGAGCGGATCCATTCATCGGAGGTCTCGACCATATCTTCCAGGTCCTTGTTGGTTAGAATTCGGTCCGGCACGGCGTAACCTACGCCCCAAATGCCGGCTTGTTTATCCGTCAAATGAATCACCTACCATGGTTTCAGCGATGGTTTCCACTACATGGTTTTCCGCTGCTTCGGCAGCAACGCGGATAGCGTTCCGAATGGCTTTGGCATTAGAGCTGCCGTGCGCGATAATGGAAATGCCGTTAACACCAAGCAGTGGCGCACCGCCGTATTCTGTATAGTCCATGCGCTTTTTGATCTGTCGCAGACCAGGCTTTAGCAACAAAGCTCCGAGTTTACTCAAGGTCGTCTTGGTAAACTCTTCTTTCATCATCCCGAACAAAGCGGTGCCAAGACCTTCGGCGAATTTAAGGACGATATTGCCTACGAATCCGTCGCAGACGACCACATCAACGTGACCTTTGGGAATTTCCCGACCTTCAATGTTACCAATGAAGTTTAAGGAAGAATTCTGCAGCCCCTGATATGCCTTCTGAACGGCATCATTACCCTTTGTGGGTTCCTCACCCACGTTGAGCAGTCCAACTTTTGGGTTTTGGACACCGAGGACCTTCTCTGCATAAATGGCACCCATTTGTCCGAATTGCACCAATTGACTGGGTCGACAATCCACATTAGCCCCGACATCAGCTACCAGGCAAACACCCGTAACGGTGGGCATCAGTGATGTTATCGCCGGTCGTTCTACGCCCTTAATTCGGCCCATACCCAACAAGGAAGCGGCCATGGCTGCTCCGGTGCTGCCGGCGCTGATCATGCCAGCAGCCGTTCCCGACTTAACCAATGACGCAGCCACCACCAAAGTGGAGTCCTTCTTCTTGCGCACCGCTTCCACGGGTGATTCGTCCATTTGGATCA